>NZ_JBMGQR010000023.1:0-55573 GCF_049059935.1 Solicola agrisoli
TGGGGCGGGTGCGGCTCGAACGCGCCCACGAGGAGCTGCAGCGGGCCGACCCCACCCGAGGCGACACCGTCGCCGCCGTCGCCGCCCGGTGGGGGTTCGCGAACCCGGGTCGGTTCGCGGCGCGGTACAGATCCACCTTCGGTGTCCTGCCGAGCCACACGCTGCGACGGTAGGCCGGCCGGCTCGCGCGGAACGCCGGCTGTTCAGCCCGACGGCTGGTCGTCCGCCAGTCGGGACCGCCGGTCCTCCTCGCGCTTGGAGTAGGCGGCGGCTCGGATCGCCTCGTCCGTCTCGAGGCCGGACCCGAGCCCGCCACCGACGGTCGCCGCCGACGCCACGAACCACGCCAGCACGAACAAGTCGGGGAAGCCGAGGGACGCGTTCAGGTAGCCGCCCATCACGTCGGGGTCGAGGACGAAGAACGCCCAGACCAGGTTCACCACGTAGAGGGCGACGTAGCAGATGAGCACACCCGCGGTCAGGGTCAGCAGGGTCGAGGTGTTGTAGAGGCGTGACCTCTCCCGTGCCTGGGGGGAGTCGTCCTCGGGGCGGTCCCACAGCTCGCCGTCGATCACGAGCCAGGCGACGACGAGGACGATCGAGACGACGGACGCGATCACCAGGCGCCACCACGACAGCGATCCCGCCAGCACCCACACCGTCGAGTTGACGGTGGCGACGGCTCCGGTCGCCAGCGCCGCCACCAGGGCCGACTTGAGTCCGGGGACCAGCAGCCACGGGCGGTTGGCGAGCACCATGCCCAGGAGCAGGCGCCACCGGCCCCGCAGCTGCGGCAGGACCACCCGATGCTCGCCCTCCTCCGCGCCGTTCTCGGACATTCCCCGGAGCAACGAGCGCACGGCCCGTCGCGAGCGCGCGTGCATCCTGAACCCGCCCAGCGCCGGCAGCGACAGGACCGCGGTGCGTTGCTCCGGGTCGGTCTGCACGAGCAGGTGCCGACCCTCGTGGTCGTGCAGGGGCAGCTCGGTGAGGCCGACGACGAGGTCCCAGTCCTGCTCCCTGGCCCGGTCCTGCAACCGGTCGACGGCCGCCTGGACGTCCTCGGAGCCCGTCGTGAACGGCTCGCTGACGACGGTGATGTTCCACGGGGCGGCTCCGCCGTCCGCGTCGAGGTCGGACATCCTCCGGGCGATGGTGGTCGGCGCGGCCGGGTCCGCCACGAGACCGATCTGCAGTGTCCTCATGGGGCATCACACCGTCGCCGCGACGGTGGCCGCCATCGGCAGGACGGCCCATTGCGCACACGGCAGGGGACCGGCAGCGTGGTCCGCCACCGGTGTGCGCACGTGCGTGCCGCACCGACGAGCAGGGTCGCTCCACCGGTACGGACGGCCGGCGCACCCGCCTTGGAGCGGTCGCCCGAGCGCGGACGAGCCGCCCGGTATCGGCAGGTCTGCCGATACCGGTCCCGCGTCGCGCTGGGTTCGATGGCGGTTCCGGTCCGAACCGAGACCGCCCGGAACGCGACGAGGGAGCACGACATGAGAGCAGTGGTGTACGAAGGCCCGCGACAGGTCAGCGTCAAGGAAGTGCCGGACGCACGGATCGAGCGCCCGACCGACGTCCTGGTGCGGATCACGTCGGCGAACATCTGCGGCTCGGACCTCCACATGTACGAGGGGCGCACCGACTTCGAGTCGGGTCGCTCGTTCGGGCACGAGAACCTCGGCGAGGTGGTCGCGGTCGGGGACGGCGTCGACAAGGTCGAGGTCGGCGACTACGTCGTCCTGCCGTTCAACATCGCCTGCGGGCACTGCAAGAACTGCGAGCGTCAGCTCACGAACTACTGCCTGACCGCCCAGCCCGACCCGCAGATGGCCGGCGCCGCCTACGGCTTCGCCGACATGGGCCCGTACGCCGGCGGGCAGGCAGAGCTCCTGCGCGTGCCGTGGGGCGACTTCAACTGCCTGCGACTGGGCGAGGACGCCGAGCAGCGTCAGACCGACTACGTGATGCTCTCGGACATCTTCCCGACGGGCTATCACGCCACCGAGATGGCAGGGGTGCAGCCGGGCGACCAGACCGTCGTCTACGGCGCCGGCCCCGTGGGGCTGATGGCCGCCCTCTCGGCGACCATCCGTGGCGCGAGCAAGGTGATGGTCGTCGACCGGCACCCCGACCGTCTCCGGCTCGCCGAGTCGATCGGCGCGATCGCCATCGACGACTCGACGGTCGACCCGGTGCAGGCCGTGCTCGAGGAGACGAGGGGGCTCGGGGCGGACAACGGTTGCGAGTGCGTGGGCTACCAGGCGCACGAGCCGGACGGACAGGAGCGAGCCAACCTGACCATGAACCGGTTGGTCGCCTCGGTACGGTTCACCGGCACGATCGGGTGCGTCGGCGTCTTCGTGCCCGAGGACCCCGGAGCCGCCGACGAGCTGGCCAGACAGGGCAGGCTCGCGTTCGACTACGGCACTTTCTGGTTCAAGGGCCAGCACCTCGGCAGCGGCCAGGCGCCGGTCAAGAGGTACAACCGGCAGCTCCGCGACCTCATCGCCGCGGGGAAGGCCGAGCCGTCCTTCATCGTCAGCCACGAGCTCCCCCTCAGCCAGGCACCGTCGGCCTACGAGCACTTCGACAACCGCGACGAGGGCTGGACCAAGGTCGTGCTGCACCCGGCGATGGCCGAGGCGGGAGCCTGACATGGACGGGATGCTGAGTCGATGCCGTGTCGCCATCCTCGCCGCCGACGGGGTCGAGCGGGTCGAGCTCGATCGACCGCGGCGCGCGCTCCAGGACGCGGGGGCTCGTACCGACCTCGTCTCCCTGAGGTGGGGCGAGATCCAGGCGCTTCACCACGACCTCGTCGACGCGGGCACGTTCGAGGTGGACGCGCTGGTCGACAGCGTGGCCCTCGACGACTACGACGCGCTCCTCCTCCCCGGGGGAACGGTCAACCCGGACAGGCTGCGGGTGGAGCCCGCGGCGGTCCGGTTCGTCCGGGCCTTCGTCCGGTCGGGCAAGCCGGTCGCCTCGATCTGTCACGGCCCCTGGAGCTTCGTCGAGGCCGACGTAGCCCGAGGTCGACGACTGACCTCGTGGCCGAGCATCCGTACCGACCTGCGCAACGCGGGCGCCGAGGTCGTGGACGAGGAGGTCGTCACCGACGGGAACATCACCACCAGTCGATCCCCCGACGACCTGCCGGCCTTCTGCGAGCGCATCGTCGAGGAGTTCGACGGGGCCTCTGCCGGTGCCGGCGTCGGGAGCCGGTCATGACGTCGCCGATCGACGTGGTGGCGCGCCGTGCGTCCTACCTGGGCGGTGCCCTGGCGAGCCGGGTGCGATCCGCCGTGAGGTCCGAGGACCGGACGGCCGCCGGGGACTCGAGGTCTGGATGGCTCGTGGTCACCGTGCTGCGCGAACCGGATGACGTCGAACCAGCCGACCTGCCGCAGCCTCTGGTTGAGCTCCACGACCGGATCGAGGTCCGGTCGCGTCCGGCTCCGGGTGGCAGGGGCACCGAGCTGGCCGTCCGGTGGCACGACTCGGTGGCGCCGGCCGACGGGCCCGAGCGGTTGACCGGCACCGACGACCTGGCCGAGCTCCGCGCCGCGCTCCGTCGTGCCAAGCAGCTCCTCGAGGTCGGGGAGGTGCTGGTCGTCGATCCCACGCCGCACGGGGAGCGCACCGCCACTCCGGCCGGTGCCCTGTTGGAAGCGTTGACGACCAGGGCGCCCGAGGGCGGTGTGCTGTGAAGGCCGTGACCTGGCGCGGGGTGAACGAGATCGGCGTGGAGGACGTCCCCGAGCCCCGGCTGCTCAACGAGCACGACATCATCGTCGAGGTGGGGCTGAGCGCGACCTGCGGATCGGACCTGCACCTGGTCGGTGGCTACATCCCCGCGATGCGTGCCGGGGACGTGCTCGGCCACGAGTTCATGGGAACGGTCGTCGAGACCGGTCCGGGCGTGGTCAACCACCGCATCGGAGACCGGGTCGTCGTCGTGTCGTTCGTCAGCTGCGGGCACTGCTGGTACTGCCGGCAGGGGTTGTGGTCCTTGTGCGACAACGGCAACCCCAACCCGGGGATCACCGAAGCACTCTGGGGCCAGTCCATCGGCGGCTGCTTCGGCTACTCGCACGCCCTGGGCGGCTACGCGGGGAGCCACGCGACCTACATCCGGGTGCCCTACGCGGACCAGGGTGCGTTCACCGTCCCCGACGGCGTCTCGGACGAGCGGGCGCTGTTCGCCTCCGACGCGGCGCCCACCGGCTGGACCGGGGCGCACCAGGCCGGTGTCGGGCCCGGGGACGTCGTGGCCGTCTGGGGTGCGGGAGGGGTGGGCCAGATGGCCGCGCGTGCGGCCATGCTCATGGGCGCCGAGCAGGTGGTCGTCATCGACCGGTTCGACGACCGTCTGGCCCAGGTCCGCACCCACGTCGGGGCCGAGACGCTCGACTACGAGGAGGTGGACGTCTCCGCCGAGCTGCGCGAGATCACCGGCGGACGCGGTCCCGACGTGTGCATCGAGGCGGTCGGCATGGAGGCCCACTCCTCGGGTGCGCAGCACCTCTACGACCAGGTCAAGCAACAGCTGCGCCTGCAGACCGACCGTCCCACCGCCGTGCGTGAGGCGATCCACGCCTGTCGCAAGGGCGGGATGGTGTTCACCCTCGGCGTCTTCGCGGGGCTCGTGGACAAGTTCCCGTTGGGTGCGGTCATGAACAAGGGGCTGACCCTGCGTGGTGCCCAGCAGCACGGGCACCGGTACGTCCCCGAGATCCTGGAGCGGATGAGCCGCGACGAGGTCAGGACCGAGCACCTCGCCACCCACGTCATGACCCTCGACGACGGGCCGAAGGGCTACCGGATGTTCAAGGACAAGGAGGACGGCTGCGTCCGTGCCGTGTTCCGCCCGGGTGGCTGACGCCGCCGGCCACCAGCACGACGTGGGCTCACGCCCCGGCCGCAGCCGGACTCCCCGCACGGGGGGCCGGCTGCGGCGGCACGTAGAGGCCCTCGCGCTCGGCGAGCACGGCGGCGGTCGTCCGTGAGGTGACGTCGAGCTTGACGAGCACGTGCTCGACGTGCGCGGCGACGGTCCGTGGCGCGACGACCAGGGCGTGGGCGATCTGCTGGTTCGAGCGGCCGTCGACCACGAGTCCGAGCACCTCGAGCTCGCGGGTCGTGAGCCCGTGCAGGTGCTGCGGTGCCGACACCATCGCGACGCCGACGAGCAGGGTCGGCACGTCGTCGGGTGCCGCCACGACGGTGATGCGTGCGTGGCCGTCGGGTGCGAACGGTCCGCCCAGCGGCCACAGGAAGCTCGAGTAGAGCGATCCGAGCCCGAGGCGTCGGCGGGCGATCTCGAGGACCGGTGAGCCAGGTGCCAGGAGGAGGTCGCCGAGCACACCGGGCAGGGTCTCGGTCCGTCCGTCGTCGCGGATCACGATCCCGGCCGTGACGCCGCGTGCCATCCGGGTGGTGGCGACCAGGCAGGGCATCGGGTCGATGCCCAGGGCCAGCACCGGTGCCAGCATGGCGAGGCGGCGTCGCATGGCCCTGGTGGGGGCCGACCTGCTCCTGGACAGCAGGGTCACGAACCCGACGTGTCGGCCTCCTCGGGCGAACAGCGCCACCGACAGCGACTCGTGCATGCCGGCCGAGGTGAGGCACTCGGACCAGGTGGTGCGCTCCTCTGGCGAGGGGTGTCCGGGGTCCGAGCGGCTGACCGGCGCGCGGTCACGGTCGCCACCCGTGGCGGTGATGTCGTGCGCCATCGCAGGCCCGCTGAAGAGCTCCAGGACGTCGTCGTCGAGGTCGACGCTCGCGAGCGACTGGTACCTGCTTCCGCGGGGGTCGGCGTAGGCCACCCACGCGCCGTCGAACGGGATGCAGGACCGCAGGGCCAGGAGCAGGTCCAGGGCCCGTTCGGGCAGCGGGGCGGCGGACGCGGCGATGCGACCCAGTGCGGTGCCGGCGGCCTCGACCACGGAGCATCCCTCCACCACGTTCGACGATCGTCGGGGGAAGCCGTCGGCAGCGGCCGGGTCTTCGAGCGACCTCGCCATCGCACCGTACCGTCACGAACCGGACATGAACAGGGGGTTGTGACGGCCCCCGGACCTGGGCGATCCCCGGCCCGGGCCGCTCGTCGCCGCGCCCGCCCCGGCGGCGTCCGACCGGTGAGGACCCCGCGACCCCGGCGCCAGGGTCGAAGGTCCCGAAGGGGGTCCGGCGCGTGGCCCGTGACACCGGGCGCCGGTCGGGAGAGCCTGGGACGGACCGCGAGGAGCGACCATGGGCGTCAGGATCATCGTTGCCAGGGCCGGCACCTGATGGTGCCGACGGCGTCGGTCGCGGGCGCGACCCGGGCGATGACGACCGAGGCGGTGCGGCCGTTCGCGCTGTGCGCCGCCCTCGGGGTGCTGACGCTGGCGCTGCCGCCCTACGACCTCGACCTCGAGACGCTGTCGCTGGCCGGGATCGCCATGGCCGCCGTGGTCGCCGCGGTGATCGTCCTGCCGTGGCGTCGATGGCCCGCCTGGACCGACGGCATCGCCCCGATGGCCCTGTTCGGCGTGGTCGCGACCGTGCGTGAGGGCGCCGGCGGTGGCTCCGCGGGTCTGGGGGCACTGGTGGTGCTCCCCGTGCTGTGGCTCGCACTCCACGGCACCCGCCGCCAGCTGCAGGCGTCCGGGCTCGCGGTCGTGCTGGTCTTCGTCGGCCCGCTGCTGGTCGAGGGCGTACAGGCCCGTGCGGTCGGGGAGTGGCGGCAGGCAGCCGTGTGGCTGGCGGTCGTGTGGACCGTCGCGCCCGTCGTCCAGGAGCTCGCTCGCCGGTCGCGAGAGCGTGCGGACCGCCGGCGGGGGCCGGCGGGGGAGGCGCCCGGCGCCCTCGTGCCCCTGCTGGACGGGGACCTCGACATCGTGGTCGCCGGGGCGGTCGCGCCGCACGACGATCGCGCTCCGTGGTGCGGGCCCGGGCTGGAGGGGGCGAGCACACCTCAGCACACGGTCCTCCTCGCGCCGGACCTCCCGGCGGTGCCGGGGTGCACCGACGTCGACGCGGCGGTCCCGGCCCACGACGCCGGCGACGCCCCGTCCAGCGAGCGGGAGGTGCTGGCGTTGCGACACCAGGTCGAGCAGCTGGTGGAGGAGGCGCCGACGGGCATCTGCGTGGCCTCGTCCGACGGGATCGTCACGCGGGCCAACCCGGCCCTGTGCGCGATCCTCGGCCGCGCCCGGGCCGACCTGGTGGGCCGCCCCCTCGAGGGCTCCGGGCTCCTCGGCCCCCGCTCCTGGCCCCAGGTCGTGGACGACCTGGGAGCGGGAGACGGTCGCGGCGACAGCTGGGAGACCGAGGTCGCCGACGGCGAGCGCGCGGTCGACCTGCTGGTCCAGGCCGCGCTGCTCGAGAGCCCGGACGGCGCGTCGGCCTCCCTGCTGCTCCACGTGGTCGACGTGTCGGAGCGTCGCAGGTTCGAGCGGCGGCTCGACCACCTGGCCGGGCACGACCCGCTGACCGGGCTCGCGAACAGGCGCAAGTTCGACCAGGTGCTCGCCGACCACCTCGTGATGTGCCGCCGGTACGGGCCCCGGGGGTCGCTGCTGATGATCGACCTCGACCGGTTCAAGGACGTCAACGACGCCCTGGGGCACGGCGCGGGCGACCAGCTGATCGTCGCCGTCGGCGAGCTGTTCCGGCGCGAGCTGCGCGACACCGACCTCGTCGCGCGTCTCGGCGGTGACGAGTTCGCGGTGCTGCTGCCCGAGCAGAGCGTCGAGGAGGCCACCACCGTGGCCGAGCGCCTGGTGCGCCTGGTGCGTGAGGAGCTCGCGACGTTCGACCCCCAGCTGCCCGGCCACGTCACGGCCAGCATCGGGCTGCTGGTCCTGAACGACCCCGACGCGACACCGGCTGAGGTGATGTCGACGGCCGACCTCACGATGTACGACGCCAAGGACGCCGGCCGCGACCGGGTCGTCGTGTTCGACGGCGTCGACGCCGCGATGCCGAGGTCCGGTACCCGGCTGTGCTGGACCACCCGGCTGAGGCGAGCGGTCGAGGAGGACCGGTTCGTCCTGCACGCCCAGCCCGTCGTCGACCTGCACACGCGCCGGCTGGAGTCGGTCGAGATGCTGATCCGGCTGCGCGGCGACGACGGTGGGCTCGTCATGCCCGACCGCTTCCTCGGCATCGCCGAGCGCATCGGGCTGTCGGCGAGGATCGACCTGTGGGTGCTCCAGCAGGCGTTGGACGTGCTGAAGCAGCCGGACGGGCCCCCGCGCGTCGCGGTGAACGTGTCGGCCCGCTCGCTGGACGCCGCGGACTTCCTCCGGCGCACCATCGAGATGATCGAGGCCGGCGGACCGCCCCGTGGACGGTTGACCATCGAGCTCACCGAGACCGCGGCGATCGCCAGCATGCACCGCGCCCGGGACTTCGCCGAGGCGGTGCGCCACGCCGGGTGCTGGCTGGCGCTCGACGACTTCGGTGCCGGCTACGGGTCGTTCTACTACTTCAAGCACCTGCCGTTCGACGCCGTGAAGATCGACGGCGAGTTCGTCCGGGGCGCGCTCGAGGAGGCCACCGACCGCAGCATCATCCGGGCCGTGGTCTCGGTGGCCCACGACCTCGGGGGCGTCGTGGTCGCCGAGCACGTGCCCGACGAGGACACCGCCGTGCTGCTGACCGAGCTCGGGGTCGACTACGGCCAGGGCTACTACTTCGGGCGTCCCGAGCCCCTGTGACGCAGCGGCCGGGGCGCCGTGCCGGCGGCCCCGAGGCGCCCGGTCTCAGTCGGTCCGACCGAGGTCGTCGCGCGCCCGGTCGGCCCAGACCGCGGCCTGGGTGCGGCGCTCCATGCCGAGCTTGGCCAGGATCGAGGAGACGTAGTTCTTGACGGTCTTCTCCGCGACGAACAGGCTCTGGCCGATCTGGCGGTTGGACAGGCCGTCGGCGACGAGCAGCAGGATCTCGCGCTCGCGCGTCGTCAGGCTGGTCAGGACGGGATCGGCGTGGTGCGGTTCGCGGACCCGGCGCATCACGCGCTCGGTGACCACCGGGTCGAGCAGGGACCGGCCGTCGTGGACCAGGCGGATGCTCTCGACCAGCCGGGACCCGCCGATCTCCTTGAGCAGGTAGCCGGCGGCCCCGGCCAGGACCGCGGCGAACAGCGCCTCGTCGTCGTCGTAGGAGGTGAGGATGAGCGAGCGGACCGGGGGGTCGGCGTCCTGCAGGAACCGGCAGACCTCGATGCCGCTGCCGTCGGGCAGCCTGCCGTCGACCACGACCACGTCGGGACGGGCCGCCGGGATGCGCGCGACGGCGTCCGCGACGGTCGCGGCCTCCCCGACGACGGTCATGTCGTCCTCACGACCCAGCAGGTCGATCAGCCCGCGACGCACGAGCTCGTGGTCGTCCACGACGAACAGTCCGATGACGGGCGTCCCCACGATCGGCGCGGTCCAGGTCAGGCGGGTGCCGGCCGGGGTGGCGTCGCCGAGGGAGAACCGCCCGCCGCGCACGTGGGCGCGGGCCTGGAGGTTGGCCAGTCCGCTGCGGCGCTCGGTCGCCCCCAGCCCGACGCCGTCGTCCTCGACGACCACCCGCACGTGGGTCGCGTCGACGGCCACGAGCACCTGCACGTGCGAGGCCTGCGCGTGCCGTCCGGCGTTGGTCGCGGCCTCGCGGACGACGGCGAGCACGTCGTCGGCCAGGTCGTCGACGATCGTCGCGTCGACGGCGCCCTCGAACCGTGCGGACGGGGTCGACCCGGTGACGGGTGCGACGTCGCGCAGCACGTGGAGGACGCGGGTGCGCAGCCGGGCGACCGGTCCGTCGTCGCCGCGGAGGGCGAAGATGCTCGTCCGGATCTGTCCGATGGTCTGGTCGAGGTCCTCGATCAGGCGCGAGACCCGTGCGGCGCGGTCGCGGGCGTCGGTGGCGGCGGCGAGGCCCTGGAGGGCGAGGCCGCTGGCGAAGAGCCTCTGGATGACGTGGTCGTGCAGGTCGCGGGCGATCCGGTCGCGATCCTCCAGCAGCTGCATCGCGCCGAGCCGTCGCTGGGCGTCGGCGCGCTCGAGCGCGAGCGCGGCCTGACCGGCGAACGAGCCGACGAGCTCGAGGTCACGATCGACGAACGCAGGCGCCCCCGCCCGGCGGAGCACGGACAGGGCGCCGCCGGCGGTGCGACCGGCCACCAGCGGCAGCGCCATGCCCGCACCGAAGAGTCGACGTCGGTCACCGGGGATCGCCGTGAGGCCGTCGATCTGGTTGAAGTCGTCGACCAGCAGCGGACGACCGGCGTCCAGCGCCCGCCCGACGAGGGACCCCCGGCGGGTCACGGGCAGCTCGCGCACCTCCTCGGCGTGCAGGCCGACGATGCTGTGGATGGTGAGGAGGTCGTCCGAGCCGCCCGGGAGGACCACCGCGACGAGGTCGGCGTCCACGAGCTCGAGGACCCGTTCGGCGATCAGGTCGAGCGCGTCGTCGCTCCCGTCGAGGAGCAGCTCGCGGGTGATCTGCGCCGATGCGGCGGCCCACCGCTCACGGTGGCGGGAGTCGGCGAGCAGGCGCGCGTTGGAGATCGCGAGGCCGGCGGTCGCGGCCAGCGCCTGGGCCAGCTCCTGGTCCTCGGCCGTGAAGTCGCCCTCGAGGCGGTCGGTGAGGTACAGGCTGCCGTAGACGTCGGCGCCCACCCGGATGGGGACGCCGAGGAGGCCGCGCATCGGCGGGTGGCCGGCCGGGAAGCCGACCGAGCGGCTGTCGGCGGAGACGTCGGTCAGCCTGATCGGGCCGGGGTCGTCGACGAGGGAGCCGAGGATCCCGGTGCCCCGCGGCGGGTGACCGACCCGACCGGCGACCTGCTCGTCCACGCCGACGTGGATGAACTGCTCCAGACCACCGTCGGGGCGGGTGACGGCGAGGGCGCCGTACCGGGCGTTGAGGAGGTCCACGGCGGACTCGACGAGCCGCCGCAGCAGCCGTGCGAGGTCGACCTGCTCGACCAGGGACTGGTTCACGTCGACCAGCCGGCGCAACCGGGCCTGGCTCCGCATCAGCTCGGCCGCGCGTTCGTGGCGGGCGACGTCCTCGTCCGTCGGCCGACCGCGAGGATGGTGGGACGTCACGCGTCGACCTCCAGGGTCCGTTGCGATCTGTCGTCACCGTAGACCCGGTGCCGGGACGTCGGACGGGCGCGGGGCCCTGGCACGTCGGCGCGTTGCAGCGTGCGTAGATTCGGCCGTTTTGATCTGCGTCGCCGTCCCCGGGCGATATCGTGGACAAGTCATCCATTCGTGGTAGTCAGCCCCTGGACCCGGGCTCCACCCTGACGTCGTGGAACGGGTTCCATGTCTTCCTCTTCTGCTGTTCTCCCCGGGCTCGGAGCCCTGTCGGCTCCCGGCCCCGCCCACCCTGCTCCCACCGTGCCCTGCTGCTCCGACGGGTCGGTGAGGTCGTGGACGTCATGACGACCGAGGCCGCCGTCCGTCGCCGCAACAACGTCCGTGTCCTCGGGCGGCCGGACGCTCCGGTGATCGTGTTCGCGCACGGCTTCGGCTGCGACCAGGGCATGTGGAACCGTCTGCTCCCTCACGTCGTGGACGACTACCGCGTGGTGCTCCTCGACCACGTCGGGTCCGGGGGGTCCGACGCGGACGCGTACGACTCAGAGCGGTACTCCACCCTCGACGGGTACGCCGCCGACCTGCTCGAGATCTGCACCGTCATGGACCTCACGGACGTGACCGTGGTCGCCCACAGCGTCGGCGCGATGATGGCCCTCACCGCCGCCGTGCGGGAGCCCGGACGCCTCGCCCGTCTCGTCCTGGTGGCGCCGTCCCCCTACTACCTCGACGACCCGGCCGACGGCTACGACGGCGGGTTCTCGCGGGCCGACGTCGACGGGCTGCTGCGATCGCTGGAGACGAACTACTTCGCCTGGGCGGCGTCGTTGGCGCCCATGGTGATGGGCAACCCCGGGTCGCCCGAGCTGGCCGGCGAGCTCACCGAGAGCTTCTGCCGGACCGACCCCGACGTGGCCCGGGACTTCGCCCGCGTCACGTTCCTGTCCGACTGCCGGCACCTCCTGCCCGAGGTCACCACGCCGACCCTGCTGCTGCAGTGTGCCGACGACCTGCTGGCGCCGCCGACGGTCGGGCGCTACCTCAGGTCGCGGATCCCGGGCAGCGAGCTGGTGGAGCTCGCCGCCACCGGCCACTGCCCGCACGTCAGCGCGCCCCTCGAGACCGCCACCGTCATCCGGGCGTACCTCGGCCGGCCCCGATGACGCTCCTGGCCGCCGCGTCGGGCCCGGACGGTCCGGCCGAGGCCCGCGGCGGCCAGGACCGGCTGGCGACGACCCCGGCCGAGGAGTACGAGGAGCTGTACCACCAGGCGCCGTGCGGGTACCTGACCTGCGACGACGACGGCGCGATCACGCGGGTGAACGACACCTTCCTGGAGTGGACCGGCCACGGGCGCGACGAGCTGGTCGGGGCCCGGCTGCAGTCGCTGTTGCCGATGGGCGACCAGATCCTGTACACCGCGCACTGCCTGCCCCAGCTGAGGACGTCGGGAGCGCTGGCCGAGGTGCTCGTCGAGGTGGTGGCGGCGGACGGGAGCCTGCGGCCGGCGCTGCTGAGCGCCACCCGGACGGCGCCGGGCGCGACGGCTCCCGCCGAGGTGCGCGTGATCGTCTTCAGCGCGCACCACCGGCGGCAGTACGAGCACGAGCTGGTGGGCGCGCTCAGGCGGGCCGAGTCGTCGGAGGCGCGGCGCGCGGAGGCCGAGGCCGAGGCCCGCCACCTGGCCGCCCACGACGCCCTCACCGGCCTGCTCAACCGGGCCGGACTGATCGCCCGGCTGGACCAGGTGCTCGCCGCCGAGGGGCAGGCGGCGTCCACGCTGGGCGTGCTCTTCATGGACCTCGACCACTTCAAGGCCGTGAACGACAGCCTGGGCCACGCGGCGGGGGACGAGCTGCTCGTGGTGGTGGCGGACCGGCTGCGCTCGGTCGCCCGCCCCGGCGGCATCGTCGCCCGGCTCTCCGGGGACGAGTTCGTGGTCACCGGCGAGGTCGCGGGCCCGGACGACGCGGTGACCATGGCCCGAGCCGTCCTCGACACGCTGGCCGAGCCCGTGGTGATCCAGGGGCTGGAGATCGTGGTGACGGCCAGCGTGGGCGGTGCCCTGCGCAGCGACGAGCTCGACGCCACGGAGAAGCTGCTGCACCACGCGGACGTGGCGATGTACCGGGCGAAGGCCTCGGGGCCCAACCAGGTGCAGGTCCACGACCCCACCAGCGTCGACCCCGCGGTCGACCGGTTGCGCCTGCTCGGCGATCTGCGTCGAGGCGTCCTCGGCGGCGAGCTGCGCGTGCACTACCAGCCGCGGGTGGACCTGCGCACCGGTCTGCCGACCGGTGCCGAGGCCCTGGTGCGATGGATGCACCCCGAACGCGGCCTCGTCCCGCCGTCGGACTTCATCCCCGTCGCCGAGCAGTCCGGGCTGATCCGACAGGTCGGCCAGTGGGTGCTCGATGCGGCCGTCGCCGAGGCCGTGCGCTGGACCGGCCACTTCCCCGGTCTGCCGCCGCTGGACGTCTCGGTCAACCTGTCGGCCCGTCAGCTGTCGGACCCCGAGCTGGTGGGCACGGTCACCGACATCCTCGCCGTCCACGGGCTCGAGGCCGGGCGGCTCGTCCTCGAGATCACCGAGACGGCGCTGATCGAGCACCCCGAGGCGGCGTCGGCCACCCTCGAGGCCCTCAAGGCGCTCGGCGTCCGGCTCGCCGTCGACGACTTCGGCACCGGGTACGCGAGCCTCACGTACCTGCAGCGGTTCCCGCTGGACGAGCTGAAGATCGACCGCTCGTTCGTCCTGGGCCTGGACGCGGGCGCCGGGAGCGACCGGGCCATCGTCTCGACGTGCGTCCAGCTGGCCCAGGCCATCGGCGTCTGCGCCGTGGCCGAGGGGGTGGAGACGTCACGTCAGCGCGAGCTCCTGCTCGCGTTCGGGTGCGAGCTCGGCCAGGGGTTCCTCTTCACCGCCCCGCTGCCGCCGGAGCAGTTCGCCGACTGGGTGCACGCCGCCACCGCCTGAGGAACGGGAGGTCAGGTGAGCGCGGACCTGTGCTCGTGGACGTGCTCGGCGATCGTCCTGGCCGGGCGGCCGAGGCGACGGCGACGGCGACGGCGGCGGACACCTGGCGTCCGTCGTCCTCCCCGCGGCGGACGACGTCGACGTACTGGTGGACCAGCCCGCGTGCCTGCCAGCGCGGGGAGCACGCGGCTCGCGGGCCCAGGCAGAGCGCGCCATCCACCTCCCCGAGCGAGACACCCTGGTCACCGGCGACGCCCAGGTCACCCGTGACCCCTACACCGGCCGCGCCGGCCCGCAGATCGTCAGCGGGGCAGCCACTGCCTCGAGTCGCGAGGCCAGGCGCTCGCTCGACGCACTCGCCGACACCGGTGCGGGCCTGGCTCCTTCCCGGGCACGGCGAGCCGTGGCAGCGCGGTGTCGGCACGGCAGTCGACATCGGACGACGACGGCGTCTGCAACAGCCGGCACACCCGCCGGCCCCAGGCCCGACCGCCTCGTGCCGACGGTCGGCACCCGGGCCAGGGTCGTCAGACGGCAGCAGCGCGCACGGCGGCCGAGATCCCCGCGCGTGCTTCGATGAACTCCGGCGATGCGCGGAGCTCGTCGGGGGACACGCCCGTGCGGGGGAGGTCGACGCGCAGGTCGAGCGCGACCGTGCCGGGGCGTCGTGTGAGCACGACGATCCTGCTGCCGAGGAACACGGCCTCGTCGACGCCGTGGGTGACGAAGACCGACGTGCGGCCGGTCTCGGCGCTGACCTGGCGCAGGTCCTCCTGCAGTCGCTCGCGGGTGAGTGCGTCGAGCGCGGCGAAGGGCTCGTCGAGCAGCAGGAGCGGTGAGTCCACCGCCAGGGCCCGGGCGATCGCGACGCGTTGCTGCTGGCCGCCGGAGATCTGCCAGATGCGACGGTCGTCGACGTCCTCGAGCCCGACCCGCGAGAGCAGCTCGCGACGTCGGTCGCTGCGCTGGTCGCGCGGCACGCCGGCGTAGCCGAGCGCGAGATCGATGTTGCCGCCGACCGTCCGCCACGGCAGCAGTCGGGGCTGCTGGAAGACGACGCCGGCGTCCCGTCCGGGCTGCGGCCGACGACCGGCGACCGTCACGCTGCCCGTGGTGGGCTCCTCGAAGCCGGCGATGAGGCGCAGCAGGGTGCTCTTGCCGCATCCCGACGCTCCGACGAGGACGACGAACTCGCCGTCGGGGACGTCGAGGTCGACGGGTCCCACGGCGGTGACCTGCGAGCGGCCGGTGCCGTAGCTGTGCTCGACGCCGGTCAGGTTCACCGCCGACGTCGAGTCGGTGCCGGTCGTCGTGGCACCCGTGAGGTCACTGGTCGAGGGCACCGGGCAGACCCTTCACGTAGAGCGCCTTCTGGAACACCGACAGGTCGGGGACGCTGGGGATCTGGTTCTGGGACTCCAGGAACTTCGCGCCGTCGTGCAGGTTCTGCGCGACGTTGCCCGGCGCGCCCTCGCTGCCCAGCCACTCGGTGCTGGCGACCTGCTCGGGGGTGAGGAACACGCCCTGCTTCAGCTGGTCCGCGGCGACCGCGGGGGTGACGCCGAGCTCGGCGCTGACGTCCTTGGCCGCGGCCCCGGGGTCGGACTCGATCTCGCGCAGCGCCTCGGCCTCGGCCTTGCGCCACGCGTCGACGGCGTCGGGGTGGTTGTCGACGAACGAGTCCGAGACGACGCCGAGGTCGAGCGTCGGCTTGCCGGCCGTCGCGAGCTGGCGGCTCGCGATCAGGGTGGTGCCGTCCTTGCGCAGCTCGTCGAGCGTCGGCAACCAGGTGTAGGCGGCGTCGATGTCGCCGCGGGTCCAGGCGGCGAGGATGTCCTGCGGCTCGAGGTCGATGAGGTCGACGTCGGAGTCCTTCAGGCCGGCCTGGTCGAGGGCGGCCAGCAGGCTGTAGTGCGCCGTCGAGCTGAACGAGGTGGCGATCTTCTTGCCCTTGAGACCGGCGACGTCGGTGATGCCGGTGTCCTTGCGGGCGACGAGGGCCTCGTTGTCGCCGGCGACGTCGAGCACGAACGCGACCTTGTACGGGATGTTGAGCGGCTCGGACAGACCGCGGGCGACCGGGCTCGAGCCGATGGCGGCGACGTCGACGGCCTTGCCGACGAAGGCGGTGTTGATGCTGGCGCCGGAGTCGAAGGCCTTCCACTGGACGTCGTAGTCGGGCAGGGCCTTCTCGAGCAGGCCGCGCTGCTTGACGACCAGGTCGCCGCTGGGGAACTTCTGGTAGGCGATGCGGATGACCTTGTCGTCGCTGCCGGTCGCCTGGCTGGCGGCACCGTTGCCGCAGGCGGACAGGGCCGTGGCGACGACGGTGAGCAGGGCCGCGGTGGCGGTGAGGCGACGGGTGTGGCGGGGCATGGCTGTCCTTCGGGTGGGGTGGGGGTGGGGGTGGGGTGGGGGATGGTCAGACGCGTCCGCGCCAGGGCGCGACGCGCCGGGCGGTGCGGGAGAGCAGGCCGTCGATCACCAGACCGGAGATGCCGATCGCGATGATCCCGGCGAGCACGGCAGGGGTGTTGTTGTAGCGCTGGGCGTCGCGGACGAGCCCGCCGATGCCCGGGAGGCCGTTGACGGTCTCGGCGGCGACGACCGACGAGTAGGCGATGCCGACCGAGATGCGGATGCCGGTGAAAATCTCTGGCAACGCCGAGGGGAGCACGACGTCCTTGACGGTCTCCCACCGGTCGGCGCCCAGCGCGCGAGCGGACTCGACCAGGTTGATCGGCGCGGCGACGACGGCGGCGGCCGTCGCGACGGCCACCGGCGGCAGCGCGGCGACGGCGAGGAGCCAGATCTTCGGTGCCTCGTCGATGCCGAACCAGATGACGAACAGGCTGAAGTAGGCCAGGGGCGGCAGTGCCCGGACGAACGTCACGAGCGGCTCCAGCATCACGCGCAGCCAGCCGATCGTGCCGAGCGCGACACCGACCACGACACCGGCGCCGATGCCGATGACTGAGCCGAGCAGGATGCGGCGCAGGCTGGCACCCAGGTGCTCGTAGAGGAACTGGCCGTCGTAGCCGCGGACACCGTCGTGGGTGGTGTTCAGCTCCCAGAACGTGCGGGCGACCTCTCCGGGGGACGAGGTGTAGACCTTCGGGTACCCGCCGAAGCGGGCCACGGCCCACCACAGGGCGATGAGGATCGCGACGGCCAGGATGCGCAGACCTACGCGCCGGGCGAACCGGCCCTGGGGGCCGAGCACCGACGCGGTGTCCTGGCTGTCGATACGGGTCCGGCCGCGTGGGGAGGGTGTGGTCGCCGGTGGGCGTTCCTGGGTCGTCGTCACGGCCGGTAGTAGATCAAACCGACTGACTTAGTTCTGAAATTTCCCTGACCGTCTCGCGACGCAGGATCGCGGTCCGGTCGCTCCGGATGTGTGGGATAAGCCGGTCATCCCTGAGGCCCAGGCACCGGCGATCACTGGGATGTGAGCGTCCGGGTTCACCTGGCGAGATCATCGACGACCGACGAGGCGAAGCGTCCGACCACCGTCCGTCTTCGTCCCACATCCTGGACAACTGGTCCAGAAATACTTAACGCCGGTTACGTTTCCCTTCATCCCGTCCGCATCGACCGCACCCCGGTGTCGGTTATTAGTCTTGTAAGTCGAGTGAGTTTTATGGTCGACCTCCTGTTGCACCCGGCCTTGGAGACCTCGGTTCTCAGGCCCTGCCATAATCGCGGCCATGACCGCGCGCCAGGTGTCGCCACGTGCCCGGCTCGCGGAGGTCGAGCGGCTGCAGGTGGCCGTGATCCAGCTGGCCCGTCAGCTGGGATCGTCGTACCCCGGCGACCTGCCCCGGTCGGCGCGCACCGCGCTGGCGGCGGTGGTGAAGTACGGGCCGCTCAGGGTCGGCGACCTCGCCGAGCGCGAGGGTGTCGGGCAGACCGCGATCTCGCGCACGCTGCGCCACCTGGAGGCCGACGGTCTGGTGTCACGGTCCCCCGACCCCCGCGACGGCCGGGTCTGGCTGGTCGACGCGACCGACCGGGGCCGCACCCGCTTCCTGGACGACCGGCGCCTGCTGAGCGAGCAGCTCGTCACCCAGCTGCACGCCCTGCCGGAGGGCGACCTCACGGCTCTCCTGGCCGCAGCTGGGCCGCTCGAGCAGATGATCGAGCTCACGCGACGCTGACCACCACCCCGGCTGGCCGGCGATGAGCGGGCTGCGGACCAGGCCGCTCGTCGAGCCCGACGTGCCGAGTGCGGGTGAGGTCCTGGCCGCGCCGCGGCCGCGACGGAGGTCGGTCCTCGGACGGGTGCTCGCTTCGGCGGGCCCGCCCCTCGCGCTGGTGGTCGTGCTGTCGGCGGGGTGGCAGCTGATGACGATCCGCCTCGACAGCCCGCTGGTGCCGGGCCTCCCGGAGATCTGGGACGCGTTCGTCAGGATCGCGCAGTCGGGCCTGCTGTGGCAGAGCCTGGAGGTGACCCTGCTGCGGGTCGCCCTGGGATTCGCGCTCGCCTTCGTCATCGCCGTCGCAGTGGGGATCGCCATGGGCCGCAACGTGTGGGTCCGCCGGTTCCTCGAACCCCTGGTGCTGCTCGGCCTGGTCGTCCCTGGCCTGGTCAAGGCCCTGCTGGGCGTCATCTGGTTCGGCATCAGCTTGGTCAACCCCGTGCTGGTCGTCGCCATGGCGGCGGCGCCCGCGCTGATCATCAACCTCACCCAGGGTGTGCGCAGCGTCGACCCCGCCCTGCTCGAGATGGCCCACGTCTACCGGTTCAGCCGCCGCACACGCCTGCGGCGGCTCTGGGTCCCCGCCCTGGCGCCGGGCCTGTTCGCCGGCGCCCGGCTCGGGGTCGCCCTGTCGTGGAAGGTGATCGTCCTGGTGGAGATCTTCGGTCTGGCCGACGGCGTCGGCTACCAGCTGAACCTCGAGTTCACCCAGCACCACGTGGCCGGTGTGCTCGCCTGGACGATCGCGTTCGCCGGCGTGATGACGCTGATCGAGTACGGCGTCCTGCAGACGCTCGAGCGCCGCTCGGCGCGCTGGCGCCGGGAGGTGTCCGTATGAGCCCCGACATCAGGTTGGCCGGCGTCACCAAGACGTTCGTCGACCGCCGCGACGGAACCGAGCAGCACATCTTCTACGGCTTCGACCTCGTCGTCCCGGCCGGTGAGCTGGTCGCCGTCGTCGGGGCCTCGGGCACCGGCAAGACCACGCTGCTGCACCTGGTGGCCGGGTTGGAGAAGCCCGACGCCGGCACGGTGCGCGTCGACGACGGGACACGTCCGGCGCGACTCGGCGTGGTGTTCCAGCAGCCCCGGCTGCTCGACTGGATCAGCGTCCGGGAGAACGTCGCGCTGGCCGCCGACGCCGCCGGTCGCGGCACGGCCGGTGTCGACGAGATCCTCGACGCGGTCGGCCTGACCGCCTACGCCGGCGCCTACCCGTCAGTGCTCTCCGGAGGCCAGCGTCAACGCGTGGCCGTGGCCCGGGCGTTCGCCGTCGACCCCGAGGTGCTCCTGTTCGACGAGCCCTTCAGCGCGCTCGACGAGCTGACCGGCCGCAAGCTCCGCCTGCTGCTGCAGCGGCTGTGGACCGACAAGCCGCGCACCGGGCTGCTGGTCACGCACAACCCGCTCGAGGCGGCCATGCTCGCCGACCGCGTCGTCGTGCTCGAGAACCGCCCCGCCGTGGTGGGCACCGAGCACCGGGTCGACGTCCCACGCCCGCGCGACCCCGAGGACCCCCGGTTGTTCGACCTCCACCGCCGCATCGTCGCGGAGCTGACATGAGCCCCGCCGTGGGCCCGTTCGCCGACCACCGCCGATGTCGGGCGCGCTGAGCCCTCCCGTCCACAGCCCCACACCAGTTCTCGACGGCTCCGGCCGTCCTTCGTCGACCCCTTCTGAGGAGACACCCATGCCTTCACGCCCCTTCGCCCCGCGCGGCAAGGTCTTCACCCGTCAGCTCCGCGGCTCGGCGTTCGACCGCCGGCAGCTGTTCCGCGGCTCGGCCGCGCTCCTGGGTGCCGCGGCGCTCGGTCCGCTGCTCGCCTCGTGCGGTGACGGCTCGCCGGCCGCCGCCGGCGGACGGCTGCCGATCAACATCGGTGCCGCCAACCCCGGCACCGCCGGATCGGTCATCGACCCGATCATCGAGAAGTTCGGGCTCGACGCCGAGCACGGCCTCGAGCTGGGTCGATCGGCCGGCGGCGGCCCCGGCGCCGGCCAGGACCAGCTGCTGACCGGTGTGCTCGACAGCTTCGCCTTCGGCCCGCTGGGTGCCGTCCAGGCCAACACCACCGGTCACGACATCGTCATCGCCGGCCCCCAGCTGTGGAACCACGGGCGGTGGATCGTCCCCGCGGACAGCGACGCCACCTCGATCGCCGACCTCCGGGGCAAGCGCGTCGGCGTCCAGCCTGCGGCGTCGGACACCTACCGCCTCGCGGCCCTCGCCGCAGGCGTGAACGGCATCGACTTCGCCAAGGAGTTCAAGCTCTTCCCCGGGCAGCCGATCGCGAACCTCGCTCTGTACGAGCGGGGCGACCTCGACGCGATCATCGCCATCGAGCCCAACGCGACGCGCCTGGTCGCCGACGGCAGCCGTCAGATCGCCACCGTCAGCGCCCAGTGGCAGAGAGGCACCGGCGACACGGCCCCGCTGTTCCTCAACGGCGCGGCCTTCCGCCGCGACTGGCTCGCCGAGAGCGACGAGCACGCGCGGGCCGCGAAGGCACTCGTCGCCCTGCGCACCGAGGCGAACCAGAAGATCGTCGACGACCCCAGCCTGCTGGCCACCTACCACCAGGCGTTCGGAGTCCCGGCCACGGAGAAGAAGGCCATCGAGCTGCTCCCCGAGCGCCTCGCCGACATCTACCCGACGGTCTGGGACGACGAGGTCTTCGCCAACCTCGACAAGCAGATCGAGGTCGCCCTGGAGCTCAAGATCCTCGAGAAGAAGCCGTCGAGGCCGGTCTACGAGACGTTCGCCTGACCCGATGACCGCCACCACCGCCCCGGCGCACCCGCGGACCACCCTCGCGGTCTGCTGCTCCGCGCTGTTCCTCAGCAGCCTGGACACCGCGGCCCTCGTCGTCGCCCTGCCCTCGCTGCAGGAGGACCTCGGACTGTCCGTCGCGCAGCTGCAGTGGGTCGTCGTCGCCAGCGCGCTCGCGCGAGGGAGCCTGCTGTTCTGGGCCGGGACGATGGCCGACCGCCACGGCGCCAAGCGAGTCCTGTGCTGGGGGGTGGCGATCTTCGCCACCGCGTCGATCGCGTGCGCGTTCGCGCCGTCGGCGATCCCCCTGATCGGCCTCCGGCTGATGCAGGGACTGGGAGGGGCCCTGATGACCCCAGGGTCGATCGCGCTGCTGAGCGCCAGCTTCACCGACCCGCGGGAGCGGGGGAGGGCCCTCGGTTCCTGGAGCGCGACCGCCGGCATCTCGTCGGCCATCGGCCCGCTGGTGGGCGGGATCCTGATCACCGTCACCGACTGGCGCGCGGTCTTCCTCATCGCCGCACCCTTCGCAGCCACCGTGCTCCTGGCCTCCCGGCGGGTCGCCGAGGCGCCACGCGCGACCCGGGTGCGGCGCGCCGATCTCGCAGGTCAGGTCGTCGTCGCGGCCGCGATGCTGACGGTCACCCTAGGCCTGTCCGGGGCGGCGCGCGTCGGCTGGACCTCGCCACAGACCTGGGGCCCGTTGCTCGTCGCGGCCACCGCCACGGCCCTGCTGTGGCGGGTCGAGAACGCAGCCGACGACCCCGTCATCGACCCCGACAACCTGCGCTCCCCGCTGCTCCGCGGCGCCATGACCACGGCCGGCTTCTCCTACCTGTGCCTGACCGGCGTCATGTTCGTCAACACCCTGTTCCTCCAACAAGTCCGGGGCCTGTCGGCCATCGCCGCCGGCGCGCTCGTCCTGCCGCTCACCCTCGCCACACTGGTCGCCGCCAAGGTCGCCGGCGCCTGGATGGGCTCACGAGGACCACGGCCGCCGGTGCTCCTCGCTCACACCTGCCTGACCACTGCCCTGCTCGTCCTCGCGCTCACCACGAGCGCCGACGGCCCGGTCGCACCCATGCTGCTCGGGTACGCGTTGCTGGGCACCGGCATGGGCCTGGCGAACCCGCCGTCCACCGCCGCCGCGATCGCGAGCCTGCCCGACGACCGCGCCGGCGCCGCGAGCGCCGTCACCAGCGTCTCGCGCCAGATCGGCATGAACCTCGGGACCGCCTTGGTCGGCTCGCTCGCCGTCTCGTTCGCCGCGCTCGCCACCACCGGGCCGCCGTCGGGTGCGACGGTCGCCGGCGCCATCGACCCCGACGCCTACGTGACCGGGATGCGCCTGACCTACCTGCTGCTCGGCGTGCTCGCGCTCGTCTGCCTCGCCACCGCCCACCGCCTGGTCCGTCCCGTGCCTCACCCGGACCCACCCCCGACCGCACCACCGACGGGAACCGCGACCGCGGCTCCCACGCACCCCGAAGGAGAGACCATGACCACCCAGACACCGACCACCGGACGCACCAAGGTCACCAGTGTCCGCACCGGAGCGATCTTCACCCTGCCCTACCTGGTGGGACTGGAGAAGGGCTACTTCGCCGACGAGGGCATCGACCTCGAGCTGGTCGCCCCCGGTGCCTACAACGCCTCGGTCGCCCCGATCGAGGACCACACGCTCGTCAGCTCCTTCGGCGGCCTGTCCCGCGGCTTCGAGGAAGGCTCGGTGTCGTTCTACCGGGCGTGCGAGTGGGGCCAGGTCCGGCGCTCGCACGACTCCGAGCGCGGTGGCCAGATCGTCTCCAAGCGCGCCGCGATCGCCAGCCAGGCCATCTTCGTGCGTCCCGACTCGCCCGTCCTGCACCCCCAGGCACTCGCCGACAGGACCGTCGCGGTCAACTTCCACCACGGCTCGCACTACCTGGCCATCCAGACCCTCGAGGGCTTCGTCGACCCCGAGCACCTCAAGGTCGTCCACGTCGGGGGGCCCGCCGACCGCTACCGCGCACTGCGCGACGGCACCGTCGACGCGGTCGCCCTGATGGAGCCGTACATCAGCCTCGCCCTGTCCCAGGGCTACCGCCTGGTCGCCGAGTCGTTCTACACCGGCGCCGAGATCGCGGGCGAGGACGTCGACGCCGACACCTTCGCCGCCATCGACCGTGCCGTGAAGCGGGCCGTCGCCGACATCAACACCGACGTCACCCCCTACCTGCACTACTTCACCGAGGAGGTCCCCGACGACCTCGGCGAGCTCCAGGAGTCGCAGATCTCGCCCTGGCGACTCCGCTTTGCCGACCCCGAGCCCTACCCGCCCCACGAGTTCGACCAGACCTACCGCTGGCTGGTCAAGTGGGGCCTGGTCGACGACGGCTCCGACTTCGACACCCTCGTCGCCAACCGCGTCACCAGCCCCGCCTGAGCACCACGGCGGGCGCACCCCCGGGTGCGCCCGCCACGCTCCGCATGTCCCGCACGACCATCGTCATGCGGAGCGCGACCAAAGCGGCATCCCCCGCTGGTGGGTCGGTCGTGACTGGTCGGTCAAGTGGATCTCAGTCGGTGGTTCTCGCCGAACGGAATTAGTCGGCAGCGTGTCGGCGGATCGTGCCACGATCAGTCCACCCGACGGCTGCAAGTTGCTCGGCCGTCCGGGCAAGGTCCTGACCCACGCTAGGAGGTGAGCCGAGGTGGACTTCAACGACGACACCGCGACCGACCCGACGCACGCGCTGACAGAGCTGGAGCTGGTCGAGGAAGGGCTCGATGACTGGCGGATGCTGATCGACCGGCTGCACGCCAGCTTCGACACCGGCGACTTCGCCACCGCGGTCCGGCTCGTCGACGCGATCGCGGTCGCCGCCGAGGAGGCGGACCACCATCCCGACCTCGACCTGAGCCACGGGCGGCTCGACATCCGGCTGATCACCCACGACACCGGCGGCGTCACCTCGCGCGACGTGGCACTGGCACGCACGATCAGCAACCTGGCCCACGACCTCGGCGGGGTCACACCGCGCCCGGAGCGCACCAGTGTCCTCGAGCTCGGACTCGACTCGGCCGATGAGGCACAGATCAGGCCGTTCTGGGCGGCCCTGCTCGACTACGACACGGTGGAGGCATGGGGCGAGCTGCAGCTCCGCGATGCCACCGGGCGCCGCGCGTCGATCTGGTTCCAGCCCACCGAGACCCACGACGTCCCGCGGCAGCGCTGGCACCTCGATCTGCGAGTCCCGCCCGAGGTGGTCCAGACCCGCATCGCCGCCGCGCTCAAGGCCGGCGGCGAGCTGGTCGACGACACCGCTGCCCCGGCGTTCTGGGTGCTCGCCGACCCCCAGGGCAACCGCGCATGCCTGACGACGTGGCAAGGGCGCTAGCCCAAAATGATCGGCGAGCGGCGCCGGTCATGGATCCTCTGCGGACCGGTCGCTGACTGCGAGGAGCGGTGGGCGACCGGCGTCGCTAGACGTTCCTGCCGCGGTCACTCCGCTCGACGGTGCACTGGGCGACATTCGCCGCCGTCAGGTGTACGCGGAGCGTAGACGAGTCAAGAATCTTCTCCGACCGCCTGATGCGGCGTTAGCCTCTGTCGATGGCGAGAGCACGAGACGAGATCCACGGGAGCGCCCGGATGGTGATCCGCGAGGGCAAGCTCGAGGAGTTCAAGCGGCTCGCCGCGCAGTGCGTCGAGATCGTCCGGACCAAGGACTCCGGGACCATCGAGTACGACCTGTTCCTGAACGCGGACGGCACCGTGTGTTTCGTCCACGAGCGCTACCGCGACTCCGCCGCTGGCTTGGAGCACATGGCGAACATCGGCCCGATGATGGAGCCGCTGTCGGAGGTCTGCACCGTCAGCGGCGAGATCTGCGGCACGCCGAGCCCGGAGCTGCGCCAGGCGCTCGAGGCCGCCGGCGTGACGATCTACGAACCGTTGGTGCGCCTGCGGCGGTGAGTGGCCTGGGGTCCGCGGAACCGGGCGACGCGTCCGGTGACGGATGGGCTCACGGCGCGACCCGGTGACCGATCCCCTGCGGGGACGCCGGTGTGCGCGGGGGACTAGCGGGGAGAGCGGTGCCGGTAGGCGTTCATGGTGTGGTCAGGCGCAGCTCGCTGAGCGGACGATCTAGTAGGCAAGGTTGACGCCGGTCCAGGACTCGTTCTGGCTGACGTCGGCCACGACCTCCAACCAGTCGGGCACGGCGCCCGTCGGCTCGTCACCGTCATCGATCTCGGCTACTAGGGTCCCGTTCTCGTGCTCGTCGATGGCGACGAGGAACCCGTCTCGATGGACCATGTGCCGCGTCTTGGTCAGCGACCGTGCCGGCATGGCGATCAGAGCCGCCCACTCGGCGTTGTCTAGGTAGAGGTTGGTGCAAGCCACTTCACCTGGCCCGTCCGTCAGCCGGATCTTCTGCGCCAACTTGCGGGTCACTGATCCGTCGCTCGTCCTTACCTCGCGCAGGCGCAGACGAGTCCCCAAGACGTAGCGGTCGTGAATCTCCTTGGTGCTGCTCACGCCGTCGGGGAGCCGGGCCACGATGAAGCGTCGCTCTCGCTCAACCACGGCGTACTTCAACGAGACCTGCATCTGCTGAGCCTAGAGCGCCCGAGGTGCTGGCTACAGGAGCGACCGACCGTGGTTGTCAGACACCCCACAAACGGTTCCTGATGTGGTCTCGCCCGGAGCGATGGTCTGGGTGGTGAGGCTGACCGGCTTGGATGTGGTGTTCAGATCGAGCGGACGGCGAGGCAGCCACTGCTGGTGACTCCCTCCGGTGCGGCGCCGACCGTAGCCTGGTGCGATGACGAACGGTGAACCGTCGACAGGCTCGCGGCAGGAGCTGCGTGGGCAGATTCGGGAGTTCCTTGCGTCCAGGCGTGCGCGACTCAGTCCGGAGCAGGCGGGGTTGCCCGTCTACGGTGGCGGCCGGCGGCGTGTGGCGGGGTTGCGGCGCGAGGAGGTCGCGGTGCTGGCCGGTGTGTCGCCGCAGTACTACATCCGTTTCGAGCGCGGTGATGCCACCGGCATCTCGCCTGGCATCGTCGACGACATCGCCCGCGCCCTGCAGCTCGACGCCGCGGAGCGGGCCCACCTGCTGCACCTGCTGCGGACGGCCATCGCGCCCACGCGCGCCCCGCAGCGACCGGTCAGCGCGACCGAGCAGGTGCGTCCGACCGTCCAGCGCCTGTTGGACGCGATGGAGTCCGTGCCCGCCACCGTGCTGAGCGGGCGGCTCGACGTCCTCGCGGCCAATGGGCTGGGCCGAGCGTTGTTCTCGCCGGTCTTCGCCGGGCCGGATCCGGTCCCGAACATGGCCCTGTTCACGTTCCTGGACCCGCAGGCCCCGGCCCTGTTCCGCGACTGGGGCACCGTCGCGAACGACACGGTCGCGATCCTGCGTGCCGAGGCTGGGCGCGACCCGCACGACCGCGACCTGTCCGACCTCGTCGGGCGGCTTTCCACCCGCAGCGACGACTTCCGCGTCCGCTGGGCGGCGCACGACGTCCGTATCCACTCCGACGGGGTCAAGCGGTTCCGCCACCCGGTGGTCGGTGACCTCGACCTGCCGTTCGAGACGCTTCCCCTCGGGTTCGACACCACCTCGGGGATCGTCGCGTACACCGCCGTGCCTGACTCGGCCTCGGCTGACGCCCTGTCGCTGCTGGCCAGCTGGGCGGCGAGCGATGCCGGTGCCGCTTCTGCGACACCGGCACCGTCCAGGCCCGCGCGCCCCGACGTCGGCTGACCAGGGGGCCACGGTCGGTGACCCCCTCGACAGGGACTCCCGCACCGCTTTCGAGCCTGGTTCCGTAGGTGGTGCGTCGCCGCACGGCGGCGCACCACTCACCTGCGGAGGACAACGCCCATGACCGAGAAGAAGGTGTGGCTCGTCACCGGCGCGGGCCGCGGACTGGGCACCGACATCGTCCGCGCCGCCCTGGCTGCAGGGCACGCCGTGGTGGCTACGGCGCGCAGCACCGACAGCATCACCGCCGCCCTCGACGAGCACGACGACCTCCTGGCGGTCGCGCTCGACGTCACCGACCCGCAAGCCTCCGTGGCTGCGGTCGCGGCGGCGGTCGAGCGGTTCGGCCGCCTGGACGTCCTGGTCAACAACGCCGGCAGCTTCCAGGCGGGTTTCTTCGAGGAGATGACGCCCGAGGCGTTCCGGTCCCAGATCGAGACCACCCTGTTCGGACCGACGAACACCATCCGGGCCGCGCTGCCCCAGATGAGGGCCCAGCGCTCCGGGCTGGTCATCACCGTCTCGTCGACGGCGGCCATCGTCGTCGGCGGCGACTTCCAGACCGCCTACGCCGCGTCCAAGTTCGGCATCGAGGGCTTCATGGAGGCCCTCGCGTTCGAGGTGGCGCCGTTCGGCATCCGCACCCAGACCGTGGTCCCCGGCTTCTTCCGCACCGAGCTGCTCTCGCCGCAGTCCACCCAGTACGCCGAGCCGTCCATCGACGACTACGCCGAGCGCACCCGCGCCACCGTCGAGGCATGGCGCGGCATGGACGGCCAGCAGGGTGGCGACCCCGCGAAGCTCGGACGCGCCATCGTCGCCCTGGGGGACTCCGACGAGCCCCCGGCCCGGTTCATCGCCGGTTCGGACGCCGTCGCCGCCACCGAGGACAAGGCCCGGACGCTCCTGACGCAGGCCGACGCCCACCGCGACCTGTCGGCCTCCCTCGGCCACGACGCCTGAAAGGCACCCCACCACCATGACCACCCCCCTGGGCATCATCGGCTCCGGTGCGATCGGCGGCACCATCGCGCGGCTCGCCGTCGCGGCCGGCCTCGACGTCGTCCTCGCCAACTCGCGCGGACCGCAGACGCTCACCGCGCTCGTCGACGAGCTCGGCCCACACGCCCGTGCCGCGACCGTCTCCGAGGTCGCCCGCGAGGCCGACCTGGTGATCACAGCGATCCCGTTCATCGCCCACACCGAGCTCCCGGCCGACGACCTCGCCGGCAAGATCGTCATCGACACCACCAACTACTACCCCCAGCGCGACGGACAGGTCGCCGCCCTCGACGAGGACCGGTCGACCGCCAGTGAGCTCGTCCAGGCGCACCTGGCCGACTCGCACGTCGTCAAGGCCTTCAACAACATCACCTTCGCCAGCCTGGGCAACGGGGCCCGCCCCGCAGGCGCCGCCGACCGCAGCACCCTGCCCATCGCAGGTGAGGACGAGACGTCCAAGGCCCGAGTCGCCGAGCTTCTCGACACCCTCGGTTACGACGCGCTCGACATCGGCGGACTCGCCGACAGCTGGCGCACCGAGCCCGGAACCCCGGTCTACTGCGACCCCTACATGCCGCCCTGGCCCACCCAGAGGCTCACCCTCGACGAGCTCGTCCAGTGGCTCCTGTCCGCGCCGGTGATCCCGGTCTCGACCAGAAGGGCCCACGAGCTCGTGGAGACCGCCGTCCGCGGCCCCGCGGGCGGCTACTTCCCCGACGTCCAGTAGCAGCGCAGCCTCTCGATCCACGACCGCCCTGAAAGGCGAACCATGCAGAACGCACACCTCGGCCCGCTCGAGGTCTCCCGCATCGGCCTCGGCGCCATGACGATGGCCGGCACCTACACCTCCGGCGGCGCCCTCGACGACGACGAGTCCATCCGCACCATCCACCGCGCCCTCGACCTCGGCGTCACCCACATCGACACCGCCGAGGTCTATGGCCCGTTCCACAGCGAGGAGCTCGTCGGCCGAGCCATCGCCGGGCGACGCGACCAGGTGGTCGTCGCCACCAAGTTCGGGCTCGTCTCCCACGCCGGAGGCGGGCCCGGCACCGTCGACAGCAGCCCCGCCAACGTGCGCGCCGCCGTCGAGGGATCGCTGCGACGCCTCGGCACCGACCACATCGACCTGTACTACCAGCACCGGGTCGATCCCAAGACCCCGATCGAGGACACCGTCGGCGCGGTCGCCGACCTCGTGGCCGAGGGCAAGGTGCTGCACATCGGGCTGTCCGAGGCGTCGCCCGCGACCATCCGCCGCGCTCACGCCGTGCACCCCGTCGCCGCGCTGCAGACCGAGTACTCCCTGTGGGCCCGCGAGCCCGAGGACGAGCTGCTCCCGCTGCTGCGCGAGATCGGTGCCGGCTTCGTCCCCTACTCGCCCCTCGGCCACGGGTTCCTCACCGGCCAGATCCGCACCACCGACGACATCCCCGACGACGACTGGCGCAAGACCAACCCGCGCTTCACCGGCCAGAACTTCCAGCGCAACCTCGCCCTCATCGACGAGGTCCGCGCCATCGGCGACGAGTCCGGCGCCACCCCCGCCCAGGTCGCGCTCGCCTGGCTCCTCGCCCAAGGCGCCGACATCGCCCCCATCCCCGGCACCCGCCGCGTCGCCCGCGTCGAGGAGAACACCGCCGCCGACACCGTCGACCTCACCGCCGACCAGCTCGCCCGCCTCGACGACCTCACACCCGCCGCCGGCGAGCGTCACGACGAGACCAACATGGCAACGATCGACCGCTAGCTCGGCGCGCCACCGGACGCGGCGGTGAACAGCCCGACCGGAACGACGTCGACCCTCACAGTCCCGTACGACCATCCCTTCGAGACCGCAGCAGTGTTGGCCGGTGGGCGGGGGAGCGGTACCGGTTGGGCTCGCGTTCTGGGCAGCCCGGAGGCCGGCGCGCGGGGACTGCCTTCAGGTCGGTCGGGTTCGCGCGATCGCTTCGTGGTCTCGATGTCCACGGTTGGTGGGGGCGTTCGCGGCGTCGTGGACTCGCTGCCGCAGGAGTGTGATCGCTGGGTGGTCGCGGTGGCCCGTTCGGGTCACGGTCGAGAGTCGGCGGGCGGGGGAATGAGGCAGGGGTAGGGGCGTGAGGTCGTCGGTGAGGTGCGGGCCGGCCAGGTCGGGGAGGAACGCTGCGGCCTGGCCGTGTCGGACGAGCTCGGCGTGGAAGCGCAGGTCGGTGGACTCGAAGCGGACGTCGGGTTCGAAGCCGGCTTCGCGGCACTGGGCGACTGCCCAGTGTCGTGCGGCAGATCCGTGGGGCTCCATCACCCACACGGTCTCGGCGAGATCGGCGACGTCTCCGACCTGCTCGGCGAGTGCGTACAGCCGCAGCGGGTCGTCGGTGAGGTGTTCGACGTCGAGGCCGGGCGGTCGCGGCGAGGGAGTGCCGGGGTAGTCCTCGGTGAAGACCAGGTCGAAGTCACGGGCGCGGAGGGCGGGCAGCGCGTGTTCGGGTTCCATCTGGGTGACCGAGACCCGAAGGGCGGGTTCCTCGTCGTGGATGCGTTCGACCACCTGGGGGAGCAGGGCCGAGGCGACGGTCTGGAAGGCGGCCACGCGGAGGTGTCCCTGGATGCCGTGCGGCGATGCGGCCATCGCCGCTTGAGTCTCGTCCATGACGGCCAGCACCTTCTCGGTATGGGCGACCAGCACGTGCGCCTGCGCCGTCAGTCTGACCTTGCGACCGTCTGGCTCAAGCAGGCGCGTGCCGGTCTCCTTCTCGAGCTGGCTGAGCTGTTGGGAGATCGTCGACGGGCTGTACGACAGGGCCTCGGCGACCGCGGCGAGCGTGCCCCGGTGCGACAGCTCGCGCAGCACCCGCATGCGGCCGAGATCGAACATGTGACTCATCACCTCAGTCGACGGTTACTGGTGTGAATTCTTCGCTGGACCGAAGAATGGGCCCCACCCTACGGTCGGACCATGACGACGCACGACCCAGCCGAGGTGTTCACCAACCCGGAGGCTCGGACCTGGCGGACGCCGGCCCTGACGGTCGACCCGTGGGCGTTCCACCGCACACTCGAGCGGTACGCGCCCACACCGTTGCGTGACCTCTCCGAGGTGGCGCGTGAGCTGGGCCTGGGTGCGGTCCTGGTGAAGGACGAGTCGGACCGCCTGGGGCTCCCGGCGTTCAAGGTGCTGGGGGCTTCGTGGGCCGTGCACCGAGCTGCGGCGGGCGACGGCCCCACGGGCCTGGTGACAGCCACCGACGGCAACCACGGACGTGCCCTGGCACGGACGGGACGTCTGCTCGGCCTGGCGGTGCGCGTGTTCGTCCCCCAGGGGGTCCACCCCGCTGCGATCGACGCGATCGAGTCCGAGGGTGCCGGCGTCGTCCGCACCGGTACCGACTACGACCGGGCGGTCGAGCTGGCCGCCGCCGATGCCGATGCGACCGGAGCCCTGCTGGTGCAGGACACGGCCTGGGCGGGGTACGAGCAGATCCCCGGATGGATCGTCGAGGGGTACACCACCTTGTTCCAGGAGGTCGACGAACAGCTGTCCGGTCCGCCGTCACTGGTGGTCGTTCCGGTCGGCGTCGGCTCGCTGGCCCAGGCCGCCCTGCAGCACTACCGCAGCATCCCCAGCGGGTCGTCCACCGCTGTCATGTCCGTCGAGCCCACCACCGCCGCGTGCGTCCTGACCAGCCTCCGGGCCGGCGACCTGACACCGGTCCGGACCGGTCGGACGATCATGGCCGGCCTGAACTGTGGCACCCCCTCCACCGCCGCGTGGCCGTTCCTGCGCGACGGGCTCGACGCCGCCACCGCGGTGACCGACGAGGCCGCCCGCGTGGCCGCCGACCAGCTGAGAGACGCGGGCATCGACTCCGGACCGTGCGGCGCCGCAGCCCTGGCCGGCCTCCGCGCCGCCCTCACCGGCCACGACGCGGCCGACATGCGCCGACGGCTGAGCCTGACGCCGGAGTCGACGGTCGTGCTGCTGTCCACCGAAGGCGCGGCGGCCAACCCCGCCCTGGACGTGGACGACACGAGCCGTCCCACCGCCAGGGCCGCGGACGGCCGGCACGCACCGACAGGCCCGACCCGATGATCGAGCAGCTGCGCCGCTGGCGTCACGAACTCCACCAGATCCCCGAGGCCGGATTCGCCGAGCACGGCACCGCCGCCTACGTCACCTCCGTCCTGGACGAGCTGGGCGTGTCCCACGTGACCGGTGTCGGCGGCACCGGCGTCGTCGCCACCATCACCGGACGCCCCACCGGTCGCCGGGTCGGGCTCCGCGCCGACATGGACGCGCTCACCCTCGAAGAGACGCCCGGGCGGCCGCACGGATCACGCCACGACGGCCACATGCACGCCTGCGGCCACGACGGACACATGGCCATGCTGCTCGGCGCCGCTGCCCACCTGACACGCGCCACCGACCTCGACGGCACCGTCGACCTGGTCTTCCAGCCGGCCGAGGAGCCCGGCCGCGGAGCCCAGGCCATGATCGACGACGGACTGTTCGACCGCTTCCCCATCGCCAGCATGTTCGGGCTGCACAACCTGCCCGGACTACCAGCCGGAGATCTCCACACCCGCCCGGGCGGCATCATGGCCAGCGAGGACAACTTCACCATCACCATCACCGGCCAGGGCGGTCACGCCGCGCGGCCACACATGGTCACCGACCCACTCGTCATCGCGGCCCACGTCATCCTGGGCCTGCAGACCATCGTCTCCCGCAACCTCGACCCAACGCTGCCCGCGGTCGTGTCCTGCACCGAGATCACCACCGACGGCACCCGCAACGCCATCCCCACCGAGGTCGTCATCACCGGCGACACCCGCGCCTTCGACCCTGCTGTTCAAGCCCTGCTCGAACGGCGGATCCGCGAGCTCGCCACCGGCATCTGCGCCGCACACGCAGCGACGGCCCAGGTCACGTACACCCACGAGTTCGCGGTGACGCACAACGACCCCGCCGCCACCGACCTCGCCGTCACGGCCGCACTGAGCACCGTCGGCACCGCCCGGGTGGAACCGTCGTGCCCGCCCGTCATGCCCAGCGAGGACTTCGGCGTCTACGCCCAGCACGTGCCCGCCAACTTCACCTTCATCGGCAACGGAGTCGACCCCCACGACGGCGGCACCCCCCTCCACAGCCGCGACTACGACTTCAACGACGCCATCACCGCGACCGGGGCCACCTACCTGGCCACCGTCGCCCGCCGAGCACTCGCGCGTCGAGATCGAGCCGGGCCGCAGACCTGACAGCCCCGGTTGCCGATCGTCAATTGGGAACGAGCCATTGCAGGTGCGTTAGGCGGATGCGCTCCTAGTCGAGGAAGCCCGTCTTCGGGTTGATCTCAGCCAGGAAGTCGGCGATGGCGCCCGTCATCTGAGTTTCGTCGAGGGGTGAACCGTCGGACGACGCAGACGTGAATCCGTAACGGGGGTTCGGCGCTGTCAGCCAGTCAAAGTCGTAGCCCGGGGTGTCGGCTCGTTTTTCGACCAACCAGTCGTGTCCGTGAACGGTGAACCTCCAAGAACTCACCCGAGCATGGTGGCACTTAGGCAGAACCGCGGAGTGCCAACCCGGTGGAAGGTCATCAGCCCACACGGAGCATGGCCACGGCAGGAACGCTCAATGGCGGGAGGCTACTGCCGCCGGCGCCGCTGCCAGTGCCACCAGCCCAGATACATGAGCGCTGGCGTGAACGCAATGGCTCCCAGCACCGCGAGCAGGACCGAATCCGCAAGGACTCCGATGGCACCGAGGAACAGCCCCGGGAGTGCAACGCCGAAGTTGTACCAACCCCAGAACACCCTTCGCCGCTGCTCGTCCGCGCTGAAGGCCATGGGGCCACCGTAGGTGGGTGCGCGCCTATCGGCTGCCAGTTGGCCAAGCAGCGCCCAGGGCGCTCAAAACGTGATCGCTGGACCCGCCATTGGGCGCGACTCCGACTCCATGGTTGACCGTGAGGCGGAGCGTGACCGTAGCCCGAACCGGTCAGGGTTCTCTACGAAGCGCGTCAGCGCTCGATGCCCATGATCCCGGAACGCCGGCGCGCCGCGTGCGACTATGCCAGGACAGTCTGAGTGATCCACTGGGGGCGGGATTCGATGTGCGGCTAGTCGGCGTGGGCAGACTCGCAGTAGAGGTGCCGGACGACTGGCCCACGACGGGGTTCGGACCTGTGACGACCAGTTGCGTGCAGATCATCCCGCCGGTGGTGCCCGCCGTTGCGTTTCCTGGGCCGCCTCCGGGGACAGTCGCTGTGCAACTGAGTCCCTTGGACATGATGGGCAACGCTGAGGCTGACCGACAGATGTCCCGCTGGGGCATGCGACGCGATCTCGTCGGTGCGGTGCACGCCTTCGTACCTAGGGGCCCCGACGGCACAGTCGACGAGATCCACGCCCCGGAGCTTGGAGGCAGCATCCGATGCTTGGGCGACGTCGCTTTGGGGAGCCAGATACTGCAGTCAGCCCGCGAGCTCCGGCTGCACCTCGTGGCCATCCCCGAACTGTCCAGGCCCTTTGGCGAGCGTGACGACCTCGATCCACACAACGCCGTATATGTCACTGAGCTGCTGAACGGACTGGGGTTAAAACCCACGGTCGAGGTTCTCGCCTCTGATGACGCTTGGTCCGTGCGATTGGAGACCAACCCACCCGAGGGGTCGGTGGTCGAGCGCGGGTCATCCGTTATGCACACAGTTCGAGCGGCGTACTCCTAGTGGCTCAACCGCCGGGCAACTCCTTTGGAGCGCAGTCGACGCCCGGAACGGGATCCCGCTACGGTCATGCTCCGGGTGGGGTGCGGGGTCCCGTGTCGCTACTTACGGGTGCGGCGGTTCAGTCGCCTTGAGGCTTCGGCTGCCAATTGTGGGTCTTGCTGCCACTGGACGAATTTTGGCCGGTGGGTGGTGACGCGAACCCGCTCGAGCAGGAGGATGCGGGCGGGGCCAAAGTTAGGGTCGTCAATGATGTCGATCAGGGTTGAGACGTCGGTCTTGGATCGGTTCAACACGTTGGCGGAGGTTCCGGCGTAGTAGTCACCGCGTTCAACGAGGTCTCGGCTTGCTCCGGCCACTTCCATCTGGGCCGCGGCCAACATCAGGACCATGAAGCGCCCGATCGGCACCCGATGGGTGCTCGACAGCAGTGCAAGGCAGATGTGCTGTCTGACCGCCCGTGTATAGGGGCGTGCGAGGTGGTCCACCAGCACAGTGACTTCAGACTCGGTCGTCGGAATGAACAGCCACAGATCATCGAGCCGAGCGCCAACGAACCGCAGATCCTCGATTGCCTCGGACGCCTCGGCGCGGAATCTCTCGTCCAGTTCGAGTGCAGCGGCCGTCCTGAGGAAGTTCCCGTGCTCGTCGACTTCTTGCTCGAATTCTTCGACGTCCTCCTCGGGGCCGGGGGGTCGCTCGTTCTCGAGTACAGCCCTCGCCCACGAGTGCCAATCGAGTCGCCCGTTCATCCACACAAAGTAGTCATTTGGTCCGGTCGACGATCGTCACGCGGAGCGTGACCGCAGCGGGATCACTCTGCGGAGCGTCCTCCTGCCGCCGCCTGGCTACGGCAAAGCGGTGCCGGCCGTGGCCTCGTCGTCAGGCAACGGCGACGAACAGTGGTCGATACCCAATCTCAGAGGTCGTGGCGCTCAGTGAGCTGCAGCCACTTCGTCCTGCTGAGCATCTTGCGTATGGCGCCGTAGTCCGGGTTGCTGCGAACGTGCAGGCTCGTCGTGACTCCGGCCCTGACCGTCACAACAACCTCGGGCGATCCGCTCCAGTCGACGGTGCAGCGGACACGATGCTCTCCGGGCGCCGCGCTGAGGGACTTGCTCTCGCCTCGAGCCAGCAAGCCAATCACTTGGCCGTCGACGTGTAGGCGGATAGAACGCAGGCTGTCTTGGTAGTCGTTCGACGAACGGGTGACGACGATCGTCCCGTTCTGGGTGGTCTCATTCAACACGGTTACCTTCGGGCCGATGCGGATTCAGGATCCTAGTGGTGATCGCCGCCGCCGAGCTTTCTCGAAAGAGCGGACACCGCTCCGCCACGGCCGGCCAGTAAGTGCTCGTCCCGCGGGGGATCGCCGACTGGGGGACGCGGAGTCTGAGAGGTCGGCTAGGCGAAGCCGTCCCACAGCAGCACCCATGCGGCACCGGCGCAAAAGACGAACGCCCCGACCCAAGCCAGTCGTGAATAACTGGTGACTTCCGTGTCACTGCGTCGCCGGCCGGTGGACTTGTCGGCCCATCGAGTGATCCGTTCTCGGAAGATCACCAGGAGTGCAGCGGTCGCGACGGCCAAGATCGCGACCGGCAGCGCACCCGGGTTCAGGGTCACAGCCGCGCCCCGTGATCATCGTCTGAGCCGTCGTTCGGGGCTTGTTTACGGAAGGCCCGAAGCGAGAACGGCACGATGATTACCGCCGCGATCAGCCAGAAGATGAAGAAGATGACACCTGCGCTCAAGCATCCCCCTCAGATTGGTTGGACCGATCGTCGCCGATCCAACAGTCGCTCGCGTAGAAGCCGCACTTTTGTCCCGGATCACGATCGTCGTGCGAAGTACTTCACGGCGGTCGGGACGCCGAACAGAGCGGTGACGTCGAGGCAGACGTCGGGCGTTGAGGGCGTCGCTTCGTGGTAGGGGCGACATGGTCGGGGCCCGGCACCCGGTGGGTACGGGGCCCCGACTCTCCGGGCCGTCGTCGTGATCAGCGGCGAGCGGTCGTCCGGAAGGTGATCTTCTTGGACACGGTGGTGGTCCGGGCGATCTTCTGCGTCGCGCGGATCGTGTAGGTGCCACGGTCGAGCTTGGTGCTGCGCAGCCGCCAGGTCCCGTTGTTTTTGACGGTGGTCGTGCCCAGCTTCTTGCCCTCCGTGGTGCGAACGGTGATGGTGGCGCCAGGGTTGCCGCGTCCGCGGACCGTGGGCCGCTTGGCGGCGGTGGGGGACACGGCCTTGGTGAGCGTGACCTTGACCCGCTCGACGGTCACTGCCCCTACCGCGGCCGGGGCCGACGAGCGGGCGCCAACGGTCTGGGTGGCGGTGAGCCGGTGGGTGCCGGTGCCGAGGGTGGAGGTGCGCACCGACCACCGGCCGTTGGTCGCGACGGTGGTCGTGGCGACGGCCTTGCTCCCGTCACGGACGGTGATCACCGCGCCGGGCGTGCCCCGGCCGGCGACGACCACTCCCGCACGGCTGGTCGTGGTGTAGACCTTCCCCGCCTTGGTGACACCCGAGACGGCCGTGGCCGACGGGGCGGGCACGACCGGCGGCGTCGGCGGTGCAGGGACGGTGGTGTCCACGCGCCAGGTGCGGGTGGCCGGGGTCGCGTCGACGTTGCCGGCGCTGTCACGTGCGGCGACCGTCAGCGTGTGGGCGCCGTCGGCCAGGTCGGTGATGGTGAACGGACTGGCGCACACGCTGGGTGCGGCGCCGTCCAGACTGCACTCGAACTCGGCCCCGGTGTCGTCCGAGGACAGGTCGAAGGTGGCGTTGTCGGTCGTGGAGACCGACCCCTGCGCCGGTCCGCCCGTGAGGGTCGTCTGCGGTGCGGTGGTGTCGGCGACGACGTGGGTGACGGATGCCGACGTGCTGGTGGCGAACTCGGTGGCGCCGTCGTAGGTCGCGGTCAGCGAGTGTGACCCGAGCGACAGGGCGGCGGTCGTCAGGGTCGCGGTGCCGTTGCTCACCGAAGCGGTGCCCAGCGTGGTGCTCCCGTCCTTGAAGGTGACGGTTCCGGTGGCGCCGGCGGGGGTCACGGTGGCCGTCAGCGTGGTCGCCGCTCCCTCGGACGAAGGGCTCGACGTCGACAGGGCAGTGCTGGTCGCAGCGGCGTCGGCGACGCTGGTCAGCGTGACGTCGTTGCCGTCGCCACCGACGTAGCTGATGCGGAAGGTGCGGCCGGCTCCACCGGGTGCGGTGACGCGAGCGCCCTCGGGCAGGCCGGCGAAGGACCCGGTGACGCCGCCGGTGGTGGTGAGGATGGTCAGCACGTCGCCGACGGCCGGGGTGTAGCCGTTCACCGTCGTGGTCAGTCGTGCGTCGTCGAGGTCGACGGCGTCGGCGACGATGACTCGAGAGTGACCGCTCGAGCCGTTGCCCGCGGCGGTGCCGTTCAGCTGGGCGTAGAAGGTGGAGTCGGCGTCGAGATCGAGCGAGCGCACGTCCGAGGTGAAGGGCGAGGTGCTGAATCCCGAGGTCACGGTGCCGCCGGTGCTGACCACGTCTCCCAGGTTGCCGCCTGCACCCGACACGGTGCCGCCCGCAAGCACGTCGACTGAACCGTTCACGGTGCCCTCGGTGGCCAGGGTGCCGGCCGCGACGACGGTGCCGCCGGTGTACGAAGCCGTGGCCAGCACGTCGAGCACGCCAGCCCCGGCCTTGGTGAGGGCGAACGGCCCACCAGCTTGACCGAGGGTCGTGGGGATCAGCATGAAGGTGTTGGCCGCGGTGCCGACGGTGGCGTCGGCGGCCATCGTGACGCTCTGCACGACGTTGTTGCCGGTGCCGTTGTAGAGGGCGCCGACACCACCGGCTCCCTGTCCGGCGATGCGGACGAGCTCGCTCGTGTTGATGGTGCCGCGCACCTCGAGCGTGGCGCCGGCGGCCACGTCGGTGACGTTGCCTGCGGTGGTCGACCCTAGGGCGGAGCTGTTGGCGATGGCCAGAGTGCCTTGGTTGACGGACGTGACGCCGGCGTAGGTGTTGGCAACCCCCAGGACGACCGTGCCACTGCCGGTCTTGGTGATGCCAGACGTGCCCGACAGCGCAGCGTTCAGGGCGAGGACTCCGGACCCACCCACCGTGATCGCACCGGGGTTGGAGATGGGTGTGGCGACCGCTGAGGTGCCAGACGTGTAGTCGGCGGTCAGTCCGCCGGTGAGTTCAATCGCGTTGCCAGAGACGCTGTAACCCGCGCCGCCGACACGGATCGACTCGAACGAGGTCCCAGTCGGCAGGTCGTTGACGACGGTGGTTCGCGCCGAACCGGCCGGGAAGACCAGGGCGTCCCCTGCGACGGGGACCTGGGCCGGGCTCCAGTTCGCGGCGGTGTTCATCGAGGAGCTGACGTCCCCCGTCCAGGTGCTGGTCGTGCCCGCGGCCGAGGCCGGCACCGAGACCAGCCCGCCCAGCACCACCGCCGACGCTACTGCTGACATGGCCAAGCCGACGGCTCGTTTCTGCATCTTGCTCTCCTCAAGGTCGGGGGGTTGCGCCCGCGGCACCGATCGCCGGTCTCGGACCGGGCTCCGACGTGCCTGTCGGGGGCGTGACCGCGTCTGGTGCCGAAGGCACCTGGTCCGCAGCTACCGCGTCCCCATCGGCACCACAGACCGATCCATGAACACTTCGACGGCGACGTCCGAAGACTGACGAGACGTTGCGTTCGGCTCGATCGGGAACCAGACCGCACGCACGGGTCGAGACGGAAACGCCGTCGACGACGAGACGTTCGCGCGTGGGGTCGACCACGCGCCGGGCATCGAGGCCCTGCAGATCCGCGCCTTGGCCGCAGTTCCGACGATGGTCAGGGGCCGGTGCTGGCGCGTGGTGCCAGATCACCCGGACCGGTGGTCCTGATTCGGGCGGACAGGGACGCGTTGCCGGTCCAGGAGGCCACAGGATCGACCTACGCGAGCACGCGACGCGGCGTCGACGCCGACGGCAACGACGTGCCGGTGATGCACGCTCGCGGCCAGGACATGCACGTCACATGCCCCTGCTCGACGCCGCCGCGCGCCCAGCGGGCGACGGGTCGTGGGCGGGCACACTGATCGCGCTCTCCAGCCTGCGGAGAGGGTCGTGCGGGGTGATGCCGCAATGGTCTCCGACGACCGGCCCCGGCCGTCCCCAACGATCCCGAGGCCGTTCGGCGTACATGGACGTCACTGGAGTCCGTCGGCGGTCCGGGCCGACTCATCGATCCCGGGCCGGTGACCGGCAGCGAGGACGTCGGCGTACCGGCCGCCGCCGCTGGTGCCCCCACGGTGTTCTGGCTGCTCGGAGGCGCGGACCTCGCGGCCTTCGCCGGCGCAACCGGCATCGACGACGTCCGCGGCACCATGGCGGAGCTGCCCTCGAACCACTCCCCGGCCTACGCCCCAGTCCTCGACCCCACGCTGGACGTCGGTGTGGCGTGCCTGGTCGAAGCCGCCGGGCATGGCTCGAGTCCGTCTGACACCGGCGGGGTCGAACGAGGCAGTGGCCGACGTGCCGTCCCGCAGGCTGATCCCGCCGCGAAACGCCGGCTGCTGGCGGCGATCGGCGGGCCGTCGTGCAGGTCGCGGGTCCCGTGAAGGTCGTTCGCTGTTCGAGGCCGTCGGTCGCGACCGGACGTCAACCGATCACAGCCTGACGCGGACGCGTTCGGCTGCTGCGAGCGTGGCGATCATCTGGGCTGCTGCGTCAGGGTCGTGGAAGGAGAACGCCCACATGGTCGAGGCACCTGTGGCCTGCATGTGCTGCGCGGTGAAGGCGTTGCGGGGTACCGAGACGGTGTTGCTTCCTGCCTTGGCGTTGAAGGTGAAGGGGCCCGGTACACGGACCACCCGGCCCCAGGGCAGGGTGCGTAGGCAGCCTGAGGCAGGCAGGACGTTCTCGTGGTCGGCGGTCCAGTCCACCCTGCCCTCGACGCGGACGTCGTCGGGCGGGACGTAGGCCAGGGGCAACACCCACGTCGGGCGGAAGGGCAGTCGCGTGTGGCTCACCAGCGCTCGTTCGTGGATCCGCTGCTCGATGAGCAGGCGTTCGCCGAAGATGTAGAGACTCGCCGGCGTGAGCATGGCGAGGAGGGCGAGCGTGAGAGGCCAGGTGGACAGGTCCACGGCGAGTCCCGCGACCGCCAGGACGACCACCGGTCCGAGCATCAGCGCATAGGCGAGCCCGTGGTTCAACGGTCGGTCGACCTGCCGCAGGGGGCCCACGGACGGGTCGTTGAAGATGCGAGCCAACGGTGCTCCAACGTTTTGAGTGCACGGTTCTGGCCGCCATCGTAGGTGCGGCGGGCGCGTTCTTGTCCGAAGCCGGTGTTGCCCTCGGGTCAGGGACGTTGCTTGGGTGTACTCATGGGAGCGTGGGTCGGGCTGGTCGTGGGATCGGTGATGATCGCGTCGGGTGCCTACTTCCGCCGGGGCAGAGGGCCTGGGGCTCGCTGGTGGGTGGACGACCAGCGAGTGGGGGCGGCGGGCTTCGCGAGCCCCGCTGGTGTCGCGCTGGCCGTCCTGCCGGGCATGGGCTTGGTGGCCGTCGCACTCAGCATCCCCGCGCTCGTCCCGGGCGCCGCGATCGAGGCGGTGGGCTTCGTGGTCCTCGCGGTCGGCGTCCTCGTGGGCGTGGTGGGTGGTGCGTTCCCGCGGACGGTCGCACCCGATTGGTGGCGGGACGCCGACCGCGAACGTTCTCGGAAGATCACGTCGAAGGCGTCCAAGCGGCCCCGGCGCCGAGGCTGACAGTCAGATGCGACGACCAGGTGCACTCGTGCCGGCAGGTCAAGCAACCGGCAAGATCGCGTCACGATACGCCCCGCGCCATGGGAGCATCCCCGGTGAGACGTGCACCGTGCGTGACGACCAGCGGCGAGCGTCGCCGGTCGGGGTCTCCTGGTCGGGTCGAAGGACGGGTTGTCGTCCCTTCAGCGCGTGGCCCGCAGCTCGGGTCGCCCGGACAGGACTTCGGCCGCTGGTGAGGCCAGAGCCGCCTCGCACTGCGGGTAGGTCAGGCCACTGCTGGGTGCGCCGTTGATGGTCCAGCCGGTAGGGGAGCCGCCGGACCGGGTGAGCTCGCGCGCACCGCGCGCGACCGGCTCGGGGTACGCCGTGGTCCAGGTGTCGTCGTCGAAGCGTCGCTTCTCGACCCGGGAGAGGTCCTGGCAGAACGACACGGTCGCGGTGTCGCCATCCGCGACGACGTCCATGAGGCGGTAGCGGACGGGTCCGCGGTAGAGCACGCCGTCGGCCTCTCCGGAGCGTGGGAACTCCAGCAGGTCCGAGTCTTCGATGCTGTCCCACGCGGGGTCGACGTGTCCGCCGTACCGCAGACCGAGCTCGGAGTAGAACTGTTGGGCCCGCGTGGTGAGCATCGCATCAGCGACGCTCGAGGCCATCGTGCTGTCCTGCTCCCACGTGAAGAAGTCGCCGGCTCCGGACGGCGGCGTCGTCGTCCGTGGTGCCGGTTGTGGGGTGGTCGACTCGTCGTCGCGCGTGGACGTCGAGCATCCGGCGACGGCCAGCACGAGCAGGCACACGGTGGGGGCGGCGACATTCATCCGGGCCCTCACAAGTCACATGCTGCCATCGAGATAGTCGTCGACGCGTCCGTCGGTGTTGGTACCTCTGGGGGTTCGGGGCGGCCGGCCGCCGCCGTCCTCGTCGGGTCTGCTCATGGCCGACCAGGCTAGGTGGTGAAGGGGTCGTCACTCCCTCGCCGACCGGGCGCTCGAGGCCCTCGCCATGGAAACGGCGAGCGTCGGATCGGCGTTGGTCGGTGCAGGCCCCGGGTGCTCGTGAGGCAGGCGCAGGAGACCCCCAGGGGTCCTGCGGGGGCACGCTCTCGCATTCGACGGGTTGTCAGCACGCAGTGGGACACGCTCCTGTGGGCCCTGTCCCGGTCGGCCATCGACCTGTGGAACGACCCGTGGGCTGGTCGGGGTGAGGATCGCGCCGCGTTCGTGCCCGACGCCGCCGGCACCTCAGCGAACGGTGAGGCGCATGACGCAGTTGACGGCGCCCTTGGGGCGCACGTAGGCGAAGCCGGCCTGCTCGAACACCAAGTGCACCAGCACCCGCCGAACACCCCACCGTGCCGCTCGACCATCGCGGCGAACTGGTCCCACGTCTGCGCCGTCAGGGCCCTGACCTCGAACTCACCCATCCGCTCTCCTCATGGTTTGCAAGCAACCATCAGACGGTGCGCCGCTAGACCGTCGGGCAGCGGCCCGGCTGTCTTGGTGACGTTGCCCCACGCCAACCGGGCGCACATGGGAGAACGAACCGTTCGTGCTCTCCGCGAGACCTTGGGGTGTGGGTTGCTGAGGCGGGGCCCTGGTCGCGAGGATGTGGGCGTGAGGAAGGAAGGTTCAGCTCAGGTGGGCGTCGCAGATGGTTCCCTGGGGTCGGCCTTCGTGGTCTCCCTCGGTCGATGGCGGGCGTGACCGGCCGGCGACGGGCTGTCGTGCGCGTCGCACTCGTCGGCGTCCTTCTCGCCCTTGCGGGCTGCACGACCACGGTCGAACCACCGAAGCGGGACACCGTCATCGACCTGCTGCAGGAGAACTGGCAGCACGTCCCGGGGATCGTGGCAGGCGGCGACGGGCTGCAGGTGACGGCGACCGGCCGGGGCATCGTCGAGCAGGACGGTGACGGAGGCCAGCCAGACCCTCCCGTCAACCTCGCCGGGACGCACCTGGTGGGCGCTGACGATTTCAGGCTCGGCGCTTCCTTCACGAGCGTGACCGCCGATGCCACCGTGTCCCTCTACGATCGTCCGCCGGTCATCTCCGACGAGTTCCGGATCGAGCCTGCGGGACTTCGCCTCACCCTCGACGGTGACGACCTCGAGATCGCCCTCTTCGACGGTTCGACGCAGCAGGACGCCACCAGCCCGCAGCCGGCGGAGGAGGACAGCGTCAGGCTCCCGGACCCTGGGGCGGAGCTGTCCGTGCACCGTCTCGGCGACCAGATCGAGATCACGAGCGACGGCGCGACGGTGTCCACGCTGCCGCGGGGCGAGGTCTTCGACTCGGGCGAGCTGTGGCTGGGCCTGTCGAGCGACGAGGGGTCCTTCACGGTCAGCTCGCTCGAGGCGTCGGCGCCCGGAGACTCCTTGGCCACCGCAGGCCCCGTCGCGGTGGACGCCGAACGGTCGCCGGAGGGCCTGCAGGCCCTCGCCGCCCGCTCTCGTCCGGACTTCCTCGTCGGCGCGGCGGTGGCCCTCGGCCCGTTGGCCTCGGACGAGGACTACGCGGACGAGCTCGTCGGCAACTTCGGCGGTCTCACCCCGGAGAACGCGATGAAGCCGCAGGCGCTGTCCCCCCGGCAGGGCGAGTACCACTTCGAGGACGCCGACGCGCTCCTCGACCTCGCCGAGAGCAAAGGCATCGCCGTCCACGGCCACACCATCGCCTTCACCGAGGCGATGCCCCGCTGGATGCAGGATCTTCCCACCGACAGCGAGCAGGACCGTCGGGCCAGCGCCAAGGCCCTGCTCGACTACGTCACCACCGTCGTCACGCACTTCAAGGGCCGGCTCCACTCCCTCGACGTCGTCAACGAGCCCTTCGACGTCGACCAGGGGACCGACCTGCAGGAGAACACCTGGCTGCGCGTCTTCGGGGAGGCCTACCCGGTGGTCGTCTCGCAGGCGGTCCACGACGCCGACCCCGACGTCCAGCAGTTCATCAACGAGAACGGCGCCGACGTGCCGGGGCCTCGGCAGGACGCCCTGCGCGAGCTGGCCATCGACACCAACGCGCGAGGCGGGCACATCGACGGCGTCGGCCTGCAAGCCCACGTCTACGACCTCGACACCGATGCCGTCTCGGCCGACGACCTCGCCACGACGTTCGACACGTTCCAGGACGCGGGACTCGTCGTCCGGATCTCTGAGAACGACGTCACCGACGACCAGGGTCAGGACGTCCAGGCGGAGCAGTACGCCACGATCCTCGCGGCCTGCCTCCGGTCGGAGGTCTGCGTCTCCTACACGACGTGGGGCGTGGACGACCGGTACGACTGGTTCGTCGATGACGACGGAGGCCTGCAGCAGGGCCACGACCTCCTCTTCGACGACGGAGAGCCGACCCCCGCCTACGACGCGACAAGGGCCGTGCTCGAGAGCTGATCGCCGACCGCACGTGGGAGCGGCCGTCTGCGTGTCCCTGGTGGACTGCGGCCGGTGTCGGCGTCTCGACCATGCTGCGGCTGTGCCCCGTCCGGGTCGGCGATCGCCACGTGGTGTCCGGATCCGTGGTGGCCGTTCTCCGGCTGGCCGGGATCCTGACTCTGGTGGTGGCCTGCCAGGTTCGACCTCGAGATCGATGGCCCCACCCGGATTCGTGCCTGCGATCGTGCGCTCCGTCAAGGGCCGAGGTGGCGGTCGGCTCGGCAAGTATGGGGAGGTCGTAGTCCGGTAGGTCGATGTCGGTGGCGAACCGGTCGAACAGCTTCATCATCGGCCCGAACAGGGGCGCGACGGAGAAGAGCTTGTTGCGCAGCCAGATGCCGCGTCGGGTGGACGGTGCGAGCAGGCGTCCGGCGTTGACCTTCTGCGAGACGCTCGCGTAGGCGCGGAACCGACGCTCGTACTCGGCGTAGGCGACGCGATGGTCTCCGCCGGCACGTCCCAGCTCGCCGGCCAGGACGTAGGCGCCGACGATCGACAGGCCGGTGCCGAACCCGCCGAGCGCGTTGCCGTAGGCGGCGTCACCGACGAGCGCGACCCGGCCGCTGGCGTAGCGGTCGATGGTCACGCGGCTGATCGAGTCCAGGAAGAAGTACGACGTGTCGGTGACCTGGGCGAGCAGGTCCGGGACCTTCCAGACGGCGCCGCGGTAGGCGTCGAGCAGCACCTGCTTCTGCTGGTCGACGTCGTCGCGGTCGTGGTCGAGCGGCTCGGAGGCGAACACGAAGAACGCGGGCTCGCCGCCGTCGCTGGTGGCGGCCATGCGACCGGGCTCGTTGTACATCTCGTCGCCGTGGTCGTCCACGGCGACGTTGGCGTAGTAGTAGCCCAGGTGGCTGACGTAGTCCGCCTCGGGCCCGAACGCGAGCCGGCGGGTGTGCGAGTGGATGCCGTCGGCGCCGATGACCAGGTCGAACCGTCTTGGCGCCGAGCGCTCGAAGGTGACGTCGACGCCGTCCGGGGTCTGGCTCAGCGTCGCGATCGAGTCGTCGAAGACGTACTCGCACGTCTCGGCGGTCAGGTCGTGCAGGATCTCGACCAGGTCGCCGCGGGGCACGTTGATCTCCCCGCCGGCGAACTCGCCCGGGACGGTGCCGATCCTGCGGCCGTCGGCGTCGACGAGCGTGCCGTCGCTCGAGCCGACCTGCGCGGCACGCACCGCCTCCAGGATGCCCATGCGCGACAAGACGGTGCGATGGGTCTCGCCCTTGAAGTCCACCGGCTGGCCGCCGGGCCGGACGCCGGACGCCTTCTCGACGATCGTCACCTCGAAGCCGTACCGGTTCAGCCAGTACCCCACAGCCGGGCCGGCGATGCTGGCGCCGGAGATCAGGACGGTTCGGTTGCTCATGCCTTCATCGTCGAGGACGACGGTTTCGTCGCGGCATCACGGCGGCTTCACGACCGGGCCGGGTTCGCCTCGCGATGGTCGGGTACCCGGGCAGGTCGGACCGGGTCGTGCCCAGTCTCAGGACAGCCGCCCCACCACACAGAACTCATTGCCCCCGGGGTCAGCCATGCCCACCCCGTCCGCGCAGCCGCCGTCGACGCGCACAGCCCCGAGCGCCGACAAGCGCTCTACCTCGGCAACGGAAGTCGACGAAGCCGATGGTGTGAGGTCGAGGTGCAGCCGGTTCCTGCCGAGCTTGGGCGCCACCGGTGCGCCACCCCAGGTGATCTTCGGTCCTCCGGCGGGTGCCTGCACCGCGGTCTCGCCGTCCTGGTCCCAGACCAGGTCCCACACCAGGGCATCGCGCCAGAAGTAGCCGACCTCGGCCAGGCCGTCGCCGGCCAACGAGCTGAAGAACGGGCAGCCGGCCAGGAAGGTGCCCCCGGGTTCGAGGACGCACAGCTCGTTGCCGTCGGGATCGGCCAGGACGACGTGCTCGGCCTTCGGACCCTGGCCGACGTCCAGGTGCCGCGCACCCAGCTCGAGCGCACGCTGGACCGACGACGCCTGCTCGTGCAGGGACGCCGGCTTCAGGTCGGGGTGCATCTGGTTCGGACCCCACTTCTCGGCAGTACCGGCCACGAAGCGCAGACCGAACCCCACGTCCGGCGGTGCCGCCAGTGACGGTGCTCCTCGCTGGATCGTGACGTCCTGGCCGAGCAGACCGCCCCAGAACCCGGCAAGACGATCCGGGTCGGGTGAGGTGACGGTCAGGGCAGTCAGTTCACAGACCATGAGCGTCATTCTCCGGCTCGCTCGCACCGCGTCAATCGACTGTTCAAGGCAGCCGCCGCGCCACCGATCGTGTGGGAGAGACGATCCAGCGACACCGTTCGGACGCGGGACTGGCTCGCGGAGCGATCCGGTGGGTCTCAGGCAAGTCATTCGCATGGATGACTCTGGAGTACCTCCATTTGAGGACAAGCCCTCCGGTCGGCTGCTCTGATCAGGTGCTGGCCTGACTGGGCGGGCGTCTGTGTCAGAGGAGCAACCATGGGTGTCTGGGGAACCGAAGAACTCGTCACGGCGTCGTCGCCGTCGCGCCGCTCGGTCGCGCGGGAACGATCCGGCCGGCGCCGGATCTGGGCGGCGGCCCTGGTGATGGCGGTCGCGTCCGCGGGTCTGGCGACGACTGCGCCGGCTTCGGCGACCCCGGTCGCAGCCAGGTCGGCGGCGAGCACCCAGCTCGGCCAGCCCAAGGCTCAGGGCATTCCTGGCGTGACGGGTACGACGGCGTCGGTCGTCTTCGGGGTCAAGAGCACCAGCACCAAGCGGCGCATCCCGACCAAGGCGAGGGTCGACCTCCTCGGAAGCGCGCGCCCGGTGTCACTGGGCAAGGTACAGCTGCCGGGGATCGCGTCTGGCTAGTCGATCAGGATGGGGGCGAGGAAGAGGGTTCCGCCGACGGTCCCGGCCGGGTCGTACGCGGTCCGGGTGTGCCTGGGGACCGGCACGTCCACGTTGTGTCGGACCTCGGCCCGGACCGTGAAGGTCCTGCCCGCACACCTCACGGTCTCGACGCCGTCCGTCTCCTTCGCGGCGACCCCCGTCGGCGACTCGTCGACGACGAGACAGATCCGCGTCACCAACACCGGGCAGTCCCGCACGGGAGCCCTCGCCGCGTCGTCGGGCAGCGGCGGGGCGTTCGCGGTGACCGCCTCGACCTGCCGCGCGTCGTTGACCCCGGGTGCGTCGTGCACCGTCGGCGTCCGGTTCACGCCGGCTGCGGCCGGGGCCGCGACCGGGGCGCTCCAGGTCAGAGGCCGTGCCGGGGAGACCGTCACCGTGGCACTGACGGGAACGGGCACCTCGACCGCGCCCGCGCCGACGCCGCCTGTGCTGGTGATCAGCGAGTCCGCCCATGACTTCGGCTACGACGACGCGCCCGCACCGCACGTCTTCACCGTCACCAACACCGGTGCCGGCACCGCCACCGCTGTGACCACCATCCTCACCGGTGATCCGGCGTTCGTGGCCGCCTCGACCTGCGGTGCCGTCCTGCCCAGCACCTCGTCCTGCTCGGTGCGTGTCACCTACACGGGTTCGGGGACGACTCAGCAGTCGGCCCGGCTCGACGTCGTCTCCGACAACGGGGGAACGGTAGGCGCCGACCTGAAGGGCAGTCCTGTCGCGCTCAGCGTCACGCCGGCCGAGCACGCGTTCGGCGAGGTGGCCGTCGGCAGCACGAGCCAGTCGGCGCCCTTCGTGCTGACCAACCACCGGCTCACGTCGGTGACTCTCAGCGAGTCGACGGCCGGTCCGTTCGACACCGGTGACAGCTGCGACGCCGTCGTCGTCGCCGCAGGGGGCACCTGCACCTTCACCGCGACGTTCAGCCCGACTGCCGCTGGCCCTGTCGGCGGTGACGTCTCCTACGCGTCAGGCACCGACCGGGCCGAGGTGGAGCTCAGCGGTGCGGGCACGACACCGGCCGCACTGTCGGTCTCCGCGTCCGTCAGCGACCTCGGCGCCTACGAGGTCGGTGGCACTCCCGGGACCAGCGTCCTCACGGTCACCAACACCGGCACCACGAGCACCGGCGCCATCGACGCCGACCTCGACGGGTCGGTCGACGACTTCGCGGTCACCGGCTCGACGTGCCCCGCGACCCTGCCCGGCGGCGGGTCCTGCGAGATCACCGTGGCGTTCTCCCCGGCCAGCAACGGTGACAAGTCGGTCGACGTCGCGGTCAGCGGCGCACCGGGCAACACCGTGACGTTGGTCGGACTGGGTGCGCCAGCGGGCGTCTCGCTGGTCCCTGCCTCCTACGACTACGGCGCCCAGCCGGTGGGCAGCACCACCCTGAAGACGTTCCGGGTGGTCAACACGACGGACACGAGTCAGCCGATGAGCTCGGCGAGCAGCGGACCGCCGTTCCCCTTCGAGCTCAACGAGGACTTCACCTGCGTCCTCGTCATCAGTGACATCCCCTCGCACCGCTGGTGCACGATGACGATCAGCTTCAAGCCCCAGTCCGTCGGGGCGTTCTCCACGACCCTGACGGCCGGCGGCAACAGCTTCAACACCACCTCGACGCTGTTCGGGACGGGCGTGTCGGCCGCCGGCAGGGCAGCCCTGCGCCGAACCGCCAGCACGGACACCGGTGGGGCTTCGAGGATCGAGCTGAAGAACGGCAAGGCAGTGGTCAGCCGGTGACACCTTTCGGCCACCTCCGACCCTGACGGCCGACCGAGGGGTGGTGCAGAACGCCCAACCGGGTTCTGCACCACCGGGTCCTGCGACGAGTCCCGGGCTGACCACGTCCGTCAGCGTCGCAGCAGGCGGCGACGCACTTCGCCGACGATCTGCCGCATCGTGGCCTCCGTCAGTCGTGGCCCGGTAGCAGGGGCCTTCGCGCGTGCCGTCCTGCGAGCCCGCGTGGCTGCTTCACGTCGGGCCTGTCGGGTGGCGCTGAGCACCGCGCCCGTGGTGGCGCGGGCCGCTGTCTGGATGTCGAGCGTGGTCGGCTCCTCGACGTCGCCGACCGCGTCGGTCCCAGCCGCCAGGAGCGCGACGTCCCCGATCACCCGCACGCCCGACTCGTGGATGGACTCCGCGGCCTGGCTGCCGATCTCCTGGGCGCGTTCGACGGCCCATCGCGGGGTGGTGAGCCTGGGTCGGTCCGCCGACATCGGCTCCTTGACCAGGAGTCTGCACATCCCGAACCGGACCAGGCGGTTGTAGGCGGCGAGGTCGATCTCGTCGTGGCGCGCGACCTCGGAGTTCAGGGCGCGCACGAGGGCGACCTCGTCGGCGGAGAGGGATCGGTTCGAGTCCTCCGGATCCGGCACGAGGGTGCCTCGACGAAGACCGACCAGGTTCTCGAAGACGTGCAGCGGTCGGTCGCGGTCGGGCCCCTCGGCCATGACGACGGTCAGGTTCTCGGTCCCGACCGCCTCGGCCCACCTGCGGACCAGCAGGTCGTGACGGTGTCGTCGCCAGAAACCAGGCGGTGGGTCCGCCGGCGGAGCCCCGTCGAGCATCTGGTGGAGCCACTCCTCGTAGGGCGTGACGAGCCTGGCCTGCACGAACTGCTGCCACTGGGAGGGCAGGATTCTCGCCAACGGACGCAGGGTCACCACGACATGGACCGAGCTGCCACCGAGGTCCTCGACCACACGGCGAGCGGCCTGGTCGTCGGCGTCGGCGAAGAACTCGCTGGAGACGACCACTCGCTCGGCACCGCACTGCTCGATCTCCTCGAGCAGTCGCGGCCAGTGATCACCGGGCCCCAGGTCGCTGATGCCGGCGACCCGCTCGCCGGTCGCAGCGGCCCTGGCCGCCGACATCGGCTGACGCTCCGACCCCGCGTAGTGCACGCCCTGCTCGGACACCGACCCACGATTGCGGTGGAACCCGCTCTGGATCGCGGTGGTCGCCGTCTTCGGAGGTCCGACGTGCAGCAACCTCGACCCAGCCGGAAGCAACAGGTCCTCGCCCATCGTGCTCATGTCCCCGCCAGCAGTCGACCGTCAATGGAAGTCGACACCCTACGCACCCAGGCGGTGGCACGCCCGTCGCCCACCGGGCGAGGACCACCTCCCAGGGACGCGCCGCCACTGTTCGCGTCACTCGCCACCGGCCGGGCTCGAGCCAGCGGACGTCGCCGGCGCGGACCTCGACGTGCACGGGGTTGCTCCTCGGGTGGGTGGGGCTCAGGGCTCGAGGTTCTCGAGGTCGTCGAGCAGGCTCGGGTGGGTCGGTTCCCACCCCAGCTCACGACGGGTGTGGGCACTGGAGGCCGGGCCGTCGACGGCGAAGATCGGACCGAGTGGGCCGAAGGTGTCCTCGGGGACGGAGCGGACCGGCAGGCCCAGGCGACGCCCGACGACCGCCGCGATGTCGCGGACCCGGTCCCCCTCGTCGGCGACGGCGTGCCACACCGATCCGGCGGGCGCGCCCTCCAGCGCGAGCCGCACGAGTGCGGCCGCGTCGAGGGCGTGGACGGCGGGCCAGCGTTGCGTGCCGTCCCCGGGGTATCCGGCCACACCGGTGCGCCGTGCCGCGTCGGTCAGCAGCCCGGCGAAGCCGCCGCGCCCGTCCCGGTGGACCGTGCGCGCCATCCGCACCGCGCTCGCGCGCACGCCGTGGTCGGCGAGCGCCAGCACCGCCTGGACCGAGCGCACCCGTCCGGCCACCGGCCCCTCGGCCGGCAGGTCGTCCTGCTCGGTCGACAGCCGTCCCGGCATCCAGGGCGTGCCGGACGCGACGACGAAGGGGCGGTCCGTGCCGACCAGCTCTTCGCCCATCGCCCGGAGCGCCGCACCTTCCTGTGCCACCGCTCCGGCGAAGTCCTCGGGCGTCGCGGCCTCGTGGGCGAAGGCCAGGTTGACCACGGCGTCCGACGCCCGCGCCGCCTGGCGCAGCGTCGCCACGTCGGCGAGCGTGCCGCGCACCACCTCGGCGCCGGTGCCCGCCAGGGCCCGGGCGGAGGACTCCGACCGGGCCAGGCCCACGACGTCGTGGCCGTGGTCGATCAGCTCGTGGACGACGGCGGACCCGATCAGGCCGGTGCCGCCGGTGACGAAGACGTGCATGGGGGTGCTCCTCGGAAGTCATGGGACTGTTGTCCCATCACCGTAGCACTGTGACGGGACAATGGTCCCATCACGTAGTCTGACCGCATGGCTCGCTGGGCACCCGACGCACGTGACCGGCTGGTGGTCGCGGCGGTCGACCTGTTCAACGAGCAGGGCTACGACGACACCACCGTCGCGCAGATCGCCGAGCGGGCCGGGGTCACCAAGAGCACGTTCTTCCGCCACTTCCCCGACAAGCGCGAGCTGCTCGTCGCCGGTCAGGAGACGCTCAGCAGGCTCCTGGCCGAGGGCATCGCCGAGGCGCCCGCGGGCGCCACGCCCCTGCAGGCCGTCGCGGCCGGGCTCGAGCGTGCGTCGGCCACGATGGGGCAGTCCAACCGCGAGCTCGGCCCGCGCCTGAGGGCCGCCGTCGCGGCCAGCACCGAGCTGCAGCAGCGCGACGCGCTCAAGAGCGTCGGACTGGCCGCGGCGATGACCGAGGCACTGGTCGCCCGCGGCGTCCCCGACCCCACGGCCCACCTGGCCGCCGAGCTGGGCGTCCTCGCCTTCAAACGTGGGTACGCCTCGTGGTCCGAGGGCCCGGGCGGCGACGAGCTGGCCGTCCACACGGCGACCGCGCTGACCGAGCTGCGCGACGCCGGACGATCGCTGGGATGAGGGCTGCCGGCTCGGTCGCACGCCGAGCTGCGAGCGGTCGTCATGCGGCCGGACCTGGAACGCCTCGGCCGCTTCGATGGCGACCGGCAGCACTCCGGGTTCGACGCCTCGTGGACCACCGTCATCGAGGTGGACGGAACGGACGTGGGCTGCATCGCGGTGCGACCCGAGCCCGACGCCAGCTGGATCGAGCACTTCTACCTCCCTCCGACCGCGCAGGGACTCGGCGTCGGGACAGCGGTTCTGCGACATGTCCTCGCCGCTCGCGACGACGACCGCCGACCCGTCCGGCTCAACGTCCTGCAGGGCAGCCCCGCCAAGCACCTCTACGAGCGCCACGCGTTCGCCGTGTCATGATCCGCCGAGGCGGCTGGCCCCCGAGTGCGGCTGGCTCCGCGTCACGATGGCGCTGAAGGACCCGGCCGTGGTCCCGCGGGACGTGGCCACGGTCGTGGGAGCCACGAGCCTGCACGCCCGGGCTCAGCCCGTGGCCACGCGCCACAGGGCGATGGCCGCGGCGGCTGCCACCGTCGTGACGGCGACGAGCGCCAGGGCCCGCCGGACCAGCTCCCAGCCGACACGGTCGGGCCCATCGGCTCTGCGGACGACGAGGCTCTCCCACAGCCCGTGGACGACGAGCTCCCAGAAGATCTGCACGATCAGGCCGCCGACGAAGCGCAACGGCACCCACAGCAACCGCCCGAGTGGTGCGAGGAGGTCATCGAGCACGTGGCCCATCGTGCCTGGGTGGACCCGGATCGAATCCGCCGACACTTCGATGTCGGCCCGCTGGTGGCGGTCGTGGCGAGGCGCCGCCTGGGCGCCGGGACGGTCCCCGGCGCGCGGGCGGTGCGCACCTACGGGTGGAGCGTGATCGCCATGGTGGTCGCGATCGTGGTCGGGGCCCGGTTGCTGGCCGTGGCCGACCAGACCCGTCTGGTGCCGGTGTGGGTGGTCGCGACCGTGGGGCTGCACTTCGTGCCGTTCGCGCGCGCGTTCGGCCAACCACTGTTCCTGCGTCTGGCCGCGGCGCTGGTGCTGGTCGCCGTCGTCGGTGCGCTCGCCGAGCTCGCAGGCGTCCCCGATGCCGTGCCCTGGGTCGCAGTCGTCGCCGGCGCGGTGCTCCTGGCGTCGTCCGCCTCGCCCGGACGATGACGCGGAGCGACGACCGGTGGCGGGGAGCATCGCCCCCGGCCCTGCTCTGGCGGATTCCTGTCGAGCCCGGTGCCGCTGCGACGCCGGCTGACGGATCCCCTCGGACCCCGCTGCGTGCGACGACCACGGCCACACCTGGGCGTGTCAGGTGTGGCCGAGGGCAGTCACCAGGGCTGGATGCCGGTCTCGTCGCGGAACGTGCCGCTGGGTCCGTCGTCGGGCAGGGTGGCGAGCTCGAGGAAGATCGCGGCGCCCTGCTCGGGGGTGCGGGTGCCCTGGTGGCCGTTGAGGTCGGTCGAGACGTAGCCGGGGCAGCCGGCGTTGACCAGGATGCCGGTCCCGGCGAGCTCCTTGGCGTACTGGACGGTGATGGCGTTGAGGTAGGTCTTGGTCGGCGAGTAGGCCGCCGAGATCGGGCCGACGGCTCCGGCCTGCGCGGTCTGCAGGGTCAGTGATCCCACGGTGCTCGAGACGTTGACGATCCGCGGCGACCCGGCGCGGCGCAGCAGGGGGAGCATGGCGTTGGTGACCCGGATGACGCCGACGACGTTCGTGTCGACGACCCCAAGGACCTGCTCGGCGCTCACCTTGCTCGGCTCCTGGGGCATGCCGCCGGTGACGGCGGCGTTGTTGACGAGGACGTCGAGCCCGCCCTGCTCCTCGAGCTGGGCGGCCGCGGCGGTCACGGTGGCGTCGTCGGTCACGTCGAGGGGCACGCCGAACACGTCGAGGCCGTCGGCCCGCAGCTTGTCCACCGCCTCGTCGCGACGGCCGGCGTCGCGCGCGCCGATGCCGACGCGGAACCCGAGCCGGGCGAGGCCGGCGGCGATCTCGCGGCCGATGCCCTTGTTGGCTCCGGTGACCAGTGCTGTCTTCTTCGTGGTGCCGTTCTGTGTCATGCCCCCAGCCTGCGTGCGGCACGACCCGTCCCCAACACCGATCCGGAGGACGCCGATACCGTGCGGGTATCGGGGCAGGCCAGCGGCGTACTCTCGCCGGGTGGAGACCCGCGAGCTGCGCTACTTCGTGGCCGTCGCCGAGGAGTCGCACGTCGGTCGCGCCGCGCAGCGTCTGGGCATGGCGCAGCCGCCGTTGTCGCGTGCGATCGCCCAGCTCGAGCGACGGCTCGGTACCCAGCTCTTCCTGCGTGGGCCGAGCGGTCTAGCGCTGACGGCGGCGGGGGAGACCCTGCTGCGCGAGGGGCGCGTGGCCCTGGCGGCGGTCGAGGCCGCCGAGCGGCGCACGCGACGGTCGGCGGCGGCACCCGACCAGCCCTCGGTCGTGCTCACGGCGAAGGCCGGCGCCTCCGGCGAGCTGATGGCCAAGCTGCTCGACGCGTACGCGGCCGAACCCGGTGCCGTCGACGTCGAGGTGGTGCTGAGCCCGCCGGGACACCAGGCGCTGATGCTGCGGGACGGGCGCGCCGACGTGGCGATCCTGCACCGCCCCTTCGACGACCTCAGCGGGTTCGACGTGGAGACGCTCAGCGTCGAGTGCCAGGTCCTCGTCGTGCCTGCCGGGCACCCCGCAGCACGGTCGTCATCGATGACCGTGGCCGAGGCGACGTCCATCCCCGACCTGCCCACACCGCGCTGGCCGCACCTCGACGGCAGCTATCCCGACGGCCCCGGACCCGAGCTCCGGGACCTGACGCAGGTGCTGCAGCTGGTGCGGCTCGGCCGCACCGCGATCCTGCTCCCGGAATCGGCCCGCGCCGACCTGACCGGTGGACTGGCCGTCGTCCCGCTGACAGACGCCCTGCCGGTGACCACCGTCATCGCCTGGCCGCCGCACAGCACGTCACGCGGCGTGGCCGGTCTCGTGCACGTCGCCTCGCGTCTGTGAGGGGAGCGGCCACCGGCCGCCGTGCCCGAGCTCGCGCCGGGCTGGCAGTTCGCGGGCAGGTCATGGGGGCCCATCTGGGTGGTTACACATCTGCCGGAACGGGCGCATGGTGATCGCACCAGCACTTCTCGGGACGCTCGCGGCGTTCGACCATCCACGGATGGTCGGTCATGTCGTGCTCACCTGATCGGTGCGCTCGACTACTCCACGAGGAGAACCGTGTTCGGAAACAAGACCG
>NZ_JBMGQR010000024.1:0-55276 GCF_049059935.1 Solicola agrisoli
GTGCGGTGCTCGCGTGCAACCACACCGGCTACCTCGACTTCGCGCTCGCCGGCATCGCCGCTCGACGCAGCGACCGACTGGTGCGCTTCATGGCCAAGAGCGGGGTCTTCGAGATCCCGCTGGTCGGTGCGGCGATGCGGGCCATGCGGCACGTCCCCGTCGACCGCCTTCAGGGCGCGGGCGCCTACCGCCAGGCGAGCCGCGAGCTCGAGCGCGGCGAGGTCGTGGGCGTCTTCCCCGAGGCCACCATCAGCCGGTCGTGGACGCTCAAGCCCTTCCAGCCCGGCGCGGCGGCCCTCGCCCGGGCGCACGGGGTGCCGCTCGTGCCCGTGGTGGTCTGGGGCGGCCACCGGGTGCTCACCGTCGACGGACGCCGCGCCACGCGTCGGGGCGTCCCCGTCACCGTGCTGGTGGGGGAGCCGTTCGTCCCCGCGCCCGGCGACGACCTCGCCGCCGTGTCGGCCGAGCTCCGGGCCCGGATGCAGGCGCTGCTCGAGCGCGCCCAGGGCGAGTACCCCGACCCACCCCGCGACGGCGACGACCCCTGGTGGCTCCCGCACGCCCTCGGTGGCACCGCCCCCGAGCCCGCCGAGGCCGCCCGCCTCGACGCCGAGGCCCTCGACCGCCTCGCCGCCCGGACGGCCCGCACGGCGGCGCGTCGGGACCGTCGGCGGCGTGCGCGTTCGCACTCGCGGCGTCGGCGGTCCCAGTAGGCTCGGGCGGACACACGCCGACGACACGGGGGTTGCGACATGGCGGGCGAGGACGAGGGCGCGGGCACGACGTCGAGGACGCGCTGGTTGGTCGCGGGCGCCGCGCTCGTGGTCGCCGTCGTGGTCGTGCTGGCGCTCGCCCTGACCGGTGGCGACGACGACGAGCCCTCCGCCGGGGACGCCTCCGCGACGCCGAGCGCCACGCCCACCCTGTCGCCGGGTGCGACGACGGCGCCGACGGCGCCCAGCGGGGCCACCCCGACACCGACGGAGTCGCCCGCGCCGACGACGGGACCCACCGAGGCGCCGACGCCGATCCCGACGCGGTCGCCCGTGCCGATCGACGAGCCCGCCGAGTTCGGCGACGGCGTTACCGCGCGCATCGTCTCGGTCCGGTCGATCGAGGGCAAGGGGCAGGGCATCGGCGAGGTCGACGGACCGTCGCTCCTCGTCCGCCTCGAGCTCACCAACGACACCTCGCGGGCGATCCCGCTCGCCCAGTCCACCGTGAACCTGGCGTACGGGCGCTCCGGCGACCCCGCGCCGCCCCTGTTCGGGGACGAGCGCTCCAAGCCCTTCACCGGCAACCTCGCCGCGGGCGACTCGGCACGGGCGGCGTACGTGTTCAACGTCCCCGAGCGCCAGCGTGGACGCATCCAGGTGACCATCTCGCACGCGGCGCTCTCGCCGGTGGTGGCGTTCCAGGGCTCGGCCGACTAGTCCGTTCTGCCCCCGGCGTCCCGTCTCGCCGGGGTTGACGGCCTTCGTCCACCTGGACGTGGTGCGGGCGTGTCCGTCCCACCACAGGTGCGGTAACTTCCCGCGGAACGTTTCCCTGGCCCCGTCGTCGTGGCTACCTTCGGGCTCTCGCACCGCACCCGGGGGAGGCCGTCATGGCCCACAGCATCCTGTCCGTGCGGCGGGCCGTGCCCGCCGCCGTCGCCGCCCTGCTCGCGCTCGCGGTGGCGCCGACCGCCTTCGCCGACTCGGCGCCCACGAACCCGTCCGACCCGCGCACGCCGACGACGATCACCGCCGACGCGCTGCCCACCGTCCAGATCAACGGGGTCGCCTGGACGCAGGTCGTCGTCGGCAACACGGTCTACGCGGGCGGCAACTTCACCAGCGCCCGCCCCGCGGGGTCGCCCGCCGGCACCAACGAGACACCGCGGTCGTACCTGCTCGCCTACGACATCACGACCGGTGTGCTCAAGACCGGCTTCGCGCCCGTGCTCAACGGGCAGGTGCTGTCGCTGGCCGCGTCACCCGACGGCACCAAGATCTATGCCGGCGGCCAGTTCGACCGCGCCAACGGGGCCATCCGTTCGCGCATCGCTGCCTTCGACGCCACCACCGGGGCCCTCGACCCGACCTTCAAGCCGTTGGCGCAGACCACGGTCCGCAGCGTCGCCGTCACCGCCGACACCGTCTACTTCGGGGGAGACTTCGCCAAGGTCAACTCCATCGCGCGGGGCTACGTGGCCGCCGCGTCCCGGACGACCGGCGCCCTGCTGCCCTTCAACCCCGGCGCCAACGCTCCCGTCACGGCCATGACCCTCACCCCCGACCGCTCGACCCTCGTGCTCGGCGGGCGCTTCACGACCGTCGGCGGGGCCGCCGGCTACGGCATGGCCGCGGTCGACCCCGCCACCGGGGCCCGCCGGACGTGGCTCGCCAACCAGGTCGTCCGCAACGCCGGCTCGGCGGCCTCCATCACCTCGCTCACCGCCGACGGCGACAGCGTCTACGGCACCGGCTACGTCTTCGGCAGCGGCGGCAACTTCGAGGGGACCTTCCGAGCCCGCCCGAGCGACGGCGCCATCACCTGGCTCGAGGACTGCCACGGCGACTCCTACAGCAGCTACTCGCTCGACCAGGCCGTGTACGTCGTGGGGCACCCGCACCACTGCGAGAACATCGGCGGCTTCCCCGAGGTCACGCCGCGCGTGGCCCACCGCGGCGTGGCCTTCTCCAAGGCCGTGACCGGCCTCGTGCGCCCCAACAACCAGGGCGGCTACGCGAACTTCGCCGGTCAGCCCGCGCCCACGCAGCTGAACTGGTTCCCGACGCTGAACGTCGGCAGCTTCACCGGCCAGAGCCAGGCGGCGTGGAGCGTGGCGGGCAACGGCACCTACGTGACGTTCGCCGGCGAGTTCCCCGCCGTCAACAACCGGGCGCAGCAGGGGCTCGTGCGGATGTCGACGTCGACCCGCGCCCCGAACAAGGTCGGACCCGCCCTCACCAGCGACCTGACGCCCACCGTGACGTCGACGGTCCGCGGCGTCGTCACGGCTTCCTGGACCAGCGCCTCCGACCTCGACAACACGACGCTGACCTACCGCCTGATCCGCAACGGCGCGGTGGTCCGCACCCTCACCGGGGACAGCGTCTTCTACAGCCGGCCGCGGCTCAGCGCCACCGACACCGGCCTGACCCCCGGCGCCACCTACCGCTACCGGGTGTCGGCGACCGACCCGTTCGGCAACGTCGTCACGAGCCCGGAGGCGACCGTCGTGGCCCGCTCCTGAGACCGAGCCCACACCCCCGTGTCCGGTATCGGCGGAACGTCGCCGTCGGCGCTCATCCAGGTGGATGATCTTTCACCGATCGGGGACGGAGCCGGGGGTCGTCCTGGTTCCCTGAACACTGTTCGTGGCCTGTTTCCCGGGGGGGATCTCAGCAATGCTCGGTCTAGTTCGTCGGTGTGCGCGTCCGCTCGCGCTCGCCGTCCTCACCACGGCGGCGCTCGCCGTCCCGTCGCTCGCGTCCGCCGACTCGGCTCCGCGTGACCCGTCGGACGCCCGCACGCCCGCAACCGTCGCCGCCGACGCGCTGCCCACCACGCAGGTGGACGGCGTCGTGTGGTCGCAGGTCGTCGTCGGCAGCACCGTCTACGCCGCGGGCAGCTTCACCAGCGCCCGCCCGGCTGGTGTGCAGAAGGGCACCGGCGAGACGCCGCGGGCCAACCTGCTCGCCTACGACCTCGACACCGGCGTCCTCAAGACCGACTGGGCCCCCACCACCAACGGCCAGGTGCTCGCGATCACCAAGTCGCCCGACGGCTCCCGCCTGTACATCGGCGGCCAGTTCACCGACGTCAACGGCCAGGTCCGCTCCCGCATCGCGGCCCTCGACACCGCCACGGGCGCCCTCGTCGCCGGCTTCAAGCCGTTGGCCGGCACGACGGTCCGCTCGGTCGTCGCCACCGCCGACACCGTCTACCTCGGCGGCGACTTCGCCAAGGTCTCCAACGTCGCCCGCACGTACGCCGCCGCGGTCTCCGCCGCCGACGGCTCGGTGCTGGCGTTCAACCCCTCGCCCAACGCCGCCGTCCTGACGATGACGCTGACGCCCGACAAGTCGCGTCTGATCATGGGAGGCCGGTTCCAGACGATCGGCGGTGCGGCCGCCTACGGCATGGGCTCGGTGGACGTGTCCACCGGCGCCGTGCAGCCGTGGGCCGCCAACGCCATCATCCAGAACGGCAGCGCGCAGTCGGCGATCACCTCGCTCACCGCCGATGACGACAGCATCTACGGCACCGGCTACGACTTCGGCGCCGGCGGCAACTACGAGGGCACCTTCCGGGCCGATCCCTCGACCGGCTCGCTGGTGTGGATGGAGGACTGCCACGGCGACACCTACTCCTCCGCCCAGCGCGACGGCGTCGTCTACATCTCCGGGCACATCCACAGCTGCAGCAACATCGGTGGCTACCCCGAGACGAACCCCCGCAGCTGGCACCACGGCGTCTCGTTCTCCAAGGCGCGCACCGGCACGGTGCAGACCAACACCCAGAGCGGCTACAGCAACTTCGCCGGGCAGCCCGCGCCGAGCCTGCAGAACTTCTTCCCGAACTTCGGCATCGGCACCTTCACCGGTCAGGGGCAGGCCACCTGGAACGTCCAGACCACCTCCAAGTACGTCCTGTACTCCGGTGAGTTCCCGACCGTCAACGGCAAGATCCAGCAGGGCCTGGCGCGCTTCGCGTCCGCCGCCGACGCGCCCAATCAGGTGGGCCCCGCCGCGATCGCCGCGCCCACCGTCACGTCGCCGGCCGCCGGGACGGCACTGGTGCGCTGGACGACCACGTCCGACCGCGACAGCTCGAACCTCACCTACAAGGTCTACCGCGACGGCACCCTGGTGGGCACCAGCCGCAAGGACAGCACCTTCTGGCAGCTCTCCCAGATGAGCCTGGTCGACACCGGCCTGCAGGCCGGCCGCTCGTACGCCTACCAGGTCGTCGCCTCCGACCCCACCGGCAACACGGTGTCCAGCACGGCGACCAGCGTCACCGCGGCCTCCAGCGGGAGCAGCTCGCTGTACGACGCGTACTCGGCCACCGTGCTCGCCTCGCAGCCCGACACCTACTGGCGCCTGGGGGAGACCTCGGGCTCCACCGCCGCCGACCTCACCGGCAACGGCCGCACCGCCACCCTCCAGGGGCGCGGCAACCTCGGGTCCGCCGGAGCGATCACCGGGTCGACCAACGCCTCCCTCACGCTGGCGGCCAAGTCCGGCGCCACCAACGGCGGCTCGGGTGCAGGCTCGCAGGCCATCAACAACCCGGGTGCGTTCGCCACCGAGCTGTGGTTCAAGACGTCCAGCCGCTCCGCGCAGCGCCTGATCGGGTTCGGCAACCAGCGCTCGAACGTGTCGACGGTCGCCGACCGCGGCGTCGGCATCGGCGCGGACGGAACGCTGACGTTCGGCACCGAGTACGCCGGCACCCGCAACACCGTGTCGTCGAGCAAGTCGTACAACGACGGCGCCTGGCACCACGTCGCCGCGATGCAGAGCAGCGCCGGCATGAAGCTGTACGTCGACGGCGACCTCGTGGGCAGCAACGACGCCACCCGCGGGCTCGACTTCACCGGCTACTGGCGCGTCGGGTACGACGCGCTGACCAGCGGCGCCTCCCCCACCCCGCTCGTCGGGCAGGTCGACGAGGTCGCGATCTACTCCCGCGCCCTGAGCGCCGACGAGGTCGCCACCCACCGTCTGCGCGGTCTCGGCCAGTCGCCGAACGTGGCCCCGACCGCCTCGTTCACCGCGACGCCGAACCTGCTCGACGTCGCCCTGGACGCCTCGGCGTCGAGCGACAGCGACGGGTCGGTCGCCTCCTACGCGTGGGACTTCGGCGACGGCACCACCGGCACCGGCCGCACGACGAGCCACACCTACGCGGCCGCCGGCACCTACACGGTCACGCTCAAGGTCACCGACGACCGCGGTGCGACCTCGTCCACGACCCGCGACGTCGAGGCGAAGGCCTCGGTGCCCGTCCCGGCCCTGGCGGCCGACGCCTTCGGGCGCTCGACGACCTCGGGCTGGGGCACCGCCGACACCGGCGGCGACTGGGTGGTCGCAGGTGGCAAGACCAACTTCGCCACCGCCGGGTCGACGGGCACGATGTCGGCCCTGGCCGGTGCGTCCCTGCGGGCGACGCTCGGCGGTGTGAGCACCACCGACAGCGACACCACCGTCTCGGTCAGCCCCGACCGGATCCCGGTCGGCGGCGGCATCTCGCTCGGCGTCTTCGCCCGCGGCACCTCGACCGACGGCTACCGGGCCCACGTGGCCGTCTCCACCACCGGGACGGCGACCGCCTACGTGTCCAAGCTGGTCGGCGGCACCGCCACCACGGTCAAGTCCGCGGCGGTGAGCGGCCTGACCGTCGGCGCCGGCGACACGCTGCGCCTGCGCACGCAGGTGGTGGGCACCTCGCCGACGACGATCCGGTTCAAGGTCTGGAAGGCCGGCACCGACGAGCCCACGGCCTGGACCGTCGAGACCACGGACGACACCGCGTCGCTGCAGCAGGCAGGTGGGGTCGGTCTGTGGACCTACGCGAACCCCAACGTCACCAACGGGCCGCTGACGGCGACGTGGGACGACCTGCGCACCACCGCCCCCCAGGGCTGAGGCGTCCGGGGCGGCGGCGTCGAAGCCGCTGTCGCCTCGGACGCCCAGGTTCCGTACGCTGAGCGTCGAAACGATCCCCGGTTGGTCTGTCGGCAGGGCCCGCCGCACTTTGAATGCGGATCACGCGACGTAGGTTCGACTCCTACCCGGGGAGCCGAGTGACCGCACGTCCCGAACGACCAGGAGCCGCCGCCGTGCCCGACGCGCTGTCCGTCATCGTCCTCGCCGCGGGCGGTGGCACCCGGATGAGGTCACGGACCTCCAAGCTGCTCCACGCCGTGGGCGGCCGCTCGCTCGTCGGCCACGCCCTGTCGGCGGTCCAGGCGGTCGGTCCCGACCACGTCGCGGTCGTCGTGGGCCACGCCCGCGAGCAGGTCGAGCCGCACGTGCGGGAGCTGGCGCCGGAGGCGGTCACCGGTGTGCAGCACGAGCAGCTCGGCACCGGCCACGCCGTGCAGGTCGGCGTCGACGCCCTCGGCCCCGCGGCCCTGGCCGCCGGCACCACGGTCCTGGTGACCTACGGCGACGTGCCCCTGCTGAGCCCCGAGACGCTGCGGGCCCTCGTCGACGACCACGCGGCAGCCGGCCGGGCGGTCAGCGTCCTCACCGCCGACCTGCCCGACCCCACGGGCTACGGACGCATCGTGCGCGGCCCCGGTGGCGACGTGGAGCGCATCGTCGAGCAGCGCGACGCGACGCCCGAGGAGCAGGCGCTGCGCGAGGTCAACAGCGGCATCTACGCCCTCGACGGAGCCTTCCTCGTCGACGCGCTCGGACGCATCGGCAACGACAACGCCCAGCGCGAGTACTACCTCACCGACGTGGTGGCGATCGCGCGCGCCGACGGACTCGCGGTCGGCGCGCACCGGACCGACGACGCGTGGCAGACCGAGGGCGTCAACGACCGCTCGCAGCTCGCGGCCGTCGGCGCCGAGCTGAACCGCCGGATCCTGCGCACCTGGATGCGCGAGGGCGTCACCGTCGTCGACCCGGGCAGCACCTGGGTCGACGTCACCGTCGTGCTCGAGCCGGACGTCACCCTGCTGCCGGGCACGCAGCTGCACGGCGCCACCGAGGTCGCCTCGGGTGCCGTCTTGGGCCCCGACACCACGCTCACCGACGTCGTCGTCGGTGCCGACGCCACCGTCGTCCGCACCCACGGGTCGGGCGCCGTCCTGGGCGCCGGCGCCACCGTCGGGCCCTTCGCCTACCTGCGCCCCGGCACCGAGCTCGGCGTCGGCGGCAAGATCGGCACCTACGTCGAGACCAAGAACGCCCGCATCGGCGACGGCGCCAAGGTGCCGCACCTGTCCTACGTCGGCGACGCCGACGTCGGCGAGGGCAGCAACATCGGCGCCGGCACGATCGTCGCCAACTACGACGGCGTCGACAAGCACCGCACGACGGTCGGGCGGCACTGCCGCACCGGCTCGGACAACATCTTCGTCGCACCCGTGACGATCGGCGACGGTGCGTTCACCGGCGCCGGCACCACCGTCCGCGAGGACGTCCCACCCGGTGCGCTGGCCGTCTCCTCGGGACCCCAGCGCATCATCGAGGGCTGGGTCGCCCGCCGACGTCCGGGGTCCGCCTCGGACGAGGCGGCGCGCGCCGCGAGCCCCACCACCACCGAGGAGACGAGCCAGCCGTGACCGGACTCAAGCGCACCACCGAGAAGAACCTGATGGTCTTCTCGGGCCGGGCCCACCCGTCGCTCGCCGAGGAGGTCGTCGACCTCCTGGGCACCGGGCTCGTCCCCACCACGGCCTACGACTTCGCCAACGGCGAGATCTACGTCCGGTTCGAGGAGTCGGTGCGCGGGTGCGACGCGTTCGTCATCCAGAGCCACAACGCGCCGCTCAACGACGCGATCATGGAGCACCTGATCATGGTCGACGCGCTCAAGCGCGCCTCGGCCAAGCGCATCACCGTCATCCAGCCGTTCTACGGCTACGCGCGCCAGGACAAGAAGCACCGCGGACGCGAGCCGATCTCGGCCCGCCTGATGGCCGACATGTTCAAGGCGGCCGGCGCCGACCGGCTGATGACCGTCGACCTGCACACCGCCCAGATCCAGGGCTACTTCGACGGCCCCGTCGACCACCTGATCGCGATGCCGATCCTGGCCGAGCACGTCATGGCCAACTACGGCGGCGAGCCGCTCGCCGTCGTCTCGCCCGACGCCGGCCGGATCAAGGTCGCCGAGTCGTGGGCCGAGGAGCTCGGGGGAGTGCCCCTGGCCTTCATCCACAAGACGCGCGACGTCGACCGCCCCAACGAGACCAAGGCCAACCGCGTCGTGGGCGAGGTCGAGGGCCGCGTGTGCGTGCTCGTCGACGACCTGATCGACACCGGCGGCACCATCGTCCAGGCCGCCGACGCGCTCAAGGCCGCCGGTGCGGCCGACGTGATCATCGCCGCCACCCACGCGGTGTTCTCCGGCCCGGCCACCGACCGGCTGAAGAACTCCTGCGCCCGGGAGGTCATCGTCACCAACACGCTGCCGATCAGCGACGAGCGCCGCTTCGACAAGCTCACCGAGCTCTCCATCGCCCCGCTGCTCTCGCGCGCCGTCCGTGAGGTCTTCGAGGACGGCTCGGTCACGAGCCTGTTCAACGGCAAGGCCTGAGCCCTGGACCTCCAGGTGGCCGTGGTGGTGGTCAACTACGGCTCGCACGACCTGCTGGACGCCGACCACTTCGAGGCCCTGTCCGGCACCTCGGGGGTCGAGCTGGTGGTCGTCGACAACCTCCACTCCGCCGACGAGCGGGTCGCCGTGGCGCGGGTGTGCCGGGAACGCGGCTTCGACCTGCTCGCCCTCGACACGAACACGGGGTTCGGTGCCGCGGTCAACCGCGGCGTCGCGCACGCGCGCCGGTCACGGTCGCTGGACGCCGTGGTGCTGCTGAACCCCGACGCGGTGCTGGAGCGCGACGTCCTCGTCAGGCTCGCGGAGACCGTGGCGGCCGACGCCCCGCAGCTCCTATGCCCCACGGTGCTGAAGCGCGACGGCAGCACGTGGTTCGGCGGGGGCGAGCTGTTGATGGACCACGGGCGCACCCGGACCGCGGGGGTCGACGTCACCCGCGCGGAGCACCCCTGGGTGACCGGGGCCTGCCTGGCCTTCCAGCCCGACCTGTGGGACCGCCTCGGCGGGTTCGACGAGCGCTACTTCATGTACTGGGAGGACATCGACCTGAGCTTCCGTGCGCGGCGGCTGGGCGCGCGGGTGGTCGTCGACCGCGAGCTGACCGTGCTCCACGACGTCGGTGCGACCCAGGGCTCGGTGACCAAGAGCGACCTGTACCGCCGGTACAACTGCCGCAACCGCCTGCTGTTCGCCGCCGTCAGCCTTCCTCGTCGTCGCGCCGTCCGCTGGGTGCTGCACGCTCCTGGCTACGCCTGGCTGATCCTGCGGCGCGACGGCAAGCGCCCGCTCGTGCGCCGTCCGGTGTCGATGCTGTGGTCGGTGCTCCGGGGCACCGCCGAGGGCGTCGCGTTCGTGCTGAGGGGCCGGTAGGAGCCTCGCCGGGTGGCGCCTGCCCGCCGATTGTCCTCCCGATGCCGGTGTCCCGTAGGATGTTCAAGTTGCCTCGGCGAGGGTCGACGCCCTGTGCGTCACCGTGATCGACGCGGTGCTCGCTCCAGCGCGCACGCGACCGCGCCCAGGTTCCCTCTGACGAGAACCACCAGACGAGCACCGACGAGCAGGAGTGACACGCGATGTCCGAGACGATCATCCAGGCCGAGACCCGCACCGAGTTCGGCAAGGGCGCCGCCCGCCGCATCCGGCGCGCCGATCGCGTGCCCGCCGTGCTCTACGGCCACGGCACCGACCCCGTGCACGTCTCGCTGCCCGGCCACTCGCTGATGCTGGCGCTGAAGAACTCCAACGCGCTGCTGTCGATCGAGGTCGGCTCGGACAAGCACCTCGCCCTGCCCCGTCAGGTGCAGCGCGACCCGATCAAGGGCTTCCTCGAGCACGTCGACCTCCTCATCGTCCGCAAGGGCGAGAAGGTCTCGGTCGAGGTCCCGCTGCACGTCACCGGCGAGCCCGCCCCCGGCACCCTCGTGGTCACCGAGTACAACGAGATCACCGTCGAGGCCGAGGCCACGAACATCCCCGAGTCGGTCGAGCTGTCCGTCGAGGGCCTCGAGGCCGGCACCCAGATCCTGGCCTCCGAGCTCACCCTGCCCGAGGGCTCGACCCTCGAGCTCGACCCCGAGACGCTGGTCGTCAACATCACCCTCGCGCCCACGGCCGAGGAGATCGACGCCGAGCTGGCCGAGGCCGAGGAGGAGGCCGGCATCGAGCGCGACGAGGCCACCGAGACCTCCGGCGACGACGCTCCCGCCACCGCCGAGGCGAACGCCGAGGCCGGCGAGGGCGAGTCCTCCTCCGACGACGAGTGACCACCGGCGTGACCGAGGCCGTCGACGGGCCCTGGCTCGTCGTCGGCCTCGGCAACGCGGGCGCGAAGTACGCGGACACCCGGCACAACATCGGGGTCATGGTCTGCGACCTGATCGCCGGGCGGGTGGGCTCGTCCTGGAAGCGTGACCGGTCGGGCCTCGCCGAGGTGGTGGAGAGCCGCCTGGGCATCGGCGGCCCGCGGGTCGTCCTGGCACGGTCGCGCGGGTACATGAACGAGTCCGGCGGACCGGTCTCGGCGCTGTCGAAGTTCTACGGCGTGCCCGCTGGGCGGGTGGTCGCCGTGCACGACGAGCTCGATCTCGACCTCGGGCGCCTGCGGGTGAAGCTCGGGGGTGGTGACAACGGTCACAACGGTCTGCGGTCCATGAGGGCCTCGCTGGGCACCGGCGACTTCCTGCGCGTGCGGGTGGGCGTCGGACGCCCGCCCGGTCGTCAGGACCCGGCCGACTACGTGCTCAAACCCTTCGCACGCAGGGAGAACGCCGATCTGGACGAGGTCGTGGACCGCGCGGCGGACGCCGTCGGCGAGCTCGTGACGCACGGCCTCGAACACGTCCAGAACGCGTATAACAGGTGAATGTTGCTTCTGGTGCCTCGTCGGTGACCGGTGTCCGTTCTGCCTGGATCGGGAATCCTCAAGATCTTCGATGGGGGGTCCGCGGGCCCTCAGGTTCCTATAACATAGGCAGAGCCGGGAGGGGTTGAGGGTCGCAAGACCGTCTGTACCCACAGGGGTCCCGGAGCTCGTGTGTTCAGTGGGCCGGCGGGTCCAAATCGTGGTCTCGGAGACCTGCCGTGAGTTCTGCAGATCCTGACTTCGTCTTCTTCCGTGCGCCCTTCGTCCGCGAGGACCACTCGGTGTCCGGGGGACGCCTCGAGGTCGCGTCGTCGACGCCGTCGCCCTCGTCGCACCCGGGTGGGACGACCCGTGCCCGCCACAGCTCGCGGCTGGTCCGCGTGCTGGTCACCGTCGTCGTCACGTCGTGGGCCCTCTGGGCCCTGGGGCCCGAGGCCCTGACGACCTGGGCGGTCTCGGCCGCCGTGACCGTGCTCCTCGTCGCACGCACCACCTTCACGCCCAAGCTCGACGTCGCCAGCGAGGTGGCCTACGTCAAGCGCACCAGCGCACTGCTGCTGGTGCTGCTCCTCGTCCTGACGCTGTCCGGCGCGGTGCCGCTGGAGCCCGCCCGCGTCGTGTTCGCCGCAGGTGTGGTCAGCGCGCTCACCCTGCTGCTCGTGGCCGGTCTCCAGGGGCTGCGCGAGCCTCCTCGTCGCATCCTGCTCGTCGGGGACCGCAAGGCCGTCGGCGACCTGATCAGCCAGTGGCACCAGCACCCCAGCGTCGACATCCGCGGCGTCTGCCTCGACGACGAGTCCGCCGAGGAGAGCGGTGCGTCCGTCGACGGGGTGGCCGTCCTCGGCACCCTCGGCGACGTCTCGCTGCTCGCCGAGCGCCACGGCATCGACCAGGTGGTCGTCGCTCCCGGTCCGCGGATCTCCGCCTACGACGTCCGTCGTCTCACCTGGGGCCTGGAGCACGGTCGGACGGCTCTGGCCGTGGCGGCAGAGGTCCACGGCGCCACCCCGCACCGCATCGCTCCCGAGCTGATCGGACGACGTCTCGTCCTCGCCGTGAGCACGCCGCGACCCGGTGTGGTCCACCGTGCGATGAAGGCCGCCATCGACCGCGGCGTCGGGCTGGCCTTGCTCGCGCTCGTCGCGCCGGTGCTGATCGGGATCGCCGTCTGGGTCCGGGTCGACTCCCCGGGCCCGGCCCTGTTCCGCCAGGTCCGCACCGGGATCGGTGGCCGCGCGTTCACCATGTACAAGCTCCGCACCATGCACGTCGACGCCGAGGAGCGCCTGGCCGAGCTCCAGGAGATGAACGACGGTGCCGGCCTGCTGTTCAAGCTGCGCAACGACCCCCGCATCACCCGCGCGGGACGCACGCTCCGTCGGACCTCCCTGGACGAGCTGCCCCAGCTGATCAACGTCGTCCGCGGGGAGATGTCGCTGATCGGGCCGCGGCCCGGCCTGCCGTCCGAGACCGAGGCCTACGACGAGTGGATCGCGCGACGCCTGCGGGTCAAGCCCGGCATGACCGGCCTGTGGCAGGTCAGCGGGAGGTCCAACCTCGGGTGGCACGAGTCGGTGCGCCTCGACCTCGACTACGTCGACAACCAGACCCTTCGCGACGAGTTCGCGATCGCGTACAAGACGCTCCGCGCCGTCATCCAGCGCGACGGTGCGATGTGAGCCGGGCCACACGGCGGTCCTCCTGACCAGCACGGACGCGTCAGGTCACGGGTGATCCTCGACACGGGCTTGGACTGAGCCCGAAATCTGTATTACGTTCGTCGATCGTTGCACCAAACGACGCGGGGGCGTCGTCCCGATGAACGACGACGACCTAGAGGACTCCTCCAGTGCGCCATGCTGCCAACGCCCACGTCGACCCTAACCCCGTCACCAGCCCAGCCGGAACCCACCGGAGCGACCAGCCGTCGTCGCGACCTCGGTGGAAGATCTGGATCGCGTGCCTCGCGGCGGTCGCCACCGCCGCGGCCGGAGGCGGCGCGGTGTTCGCCTCGGCGGCCACGCCGGCGTTGACCTCCCCGTTCGAGGTGCGGGCGGGCACGATCCGCCCGGCGGGCGGCACGCCGGTCCCGTCGAGCAAGACCGACGTGGCCCTGTGGTCCAACGGCAGCCGTGCCTCGATCACGTTGAAGGGGGCCGGTGAGCTGAAGATCGGTGCGATCGGTTCCTACTGCCAGGACTGGCCGATCCTCGACATCCGGGTCGACGGGAAGTTCTGGTGGCGCACCAAGATCGTCGACGCCAAGCGGTACGGCTCCTACACGACCGGCGGCAAGGTGCTGCCGGCCGGCTCCCACGACGTCGAGATCACGCTCGCGAACGACTTCACCGCCAACGGCTGCGACCGCAACGCGTTCGTCTCGGACGCCTGGATCACGCCGAGCTCGGGCAGCCCGGCCCCCACCACGCCCGCGCCGACCACGCCGGCGCCGACCAAGCCCGCGCCGGTCAAGCCCACGCCGACCCCGGTCAAGCCGACGCCGACGCCGGTCAAGCCCACGCCGAGCAAGCCGGCCCCCACGACGCCGGCGCCGACCACCCCCGCTCCCACCACCCCGCCGGCCTCGGGGCAGGGGCCCGGTCCGTCCAACACCGGCGTGCCCGACGGCACGAAGCTGACGGTGCACCAGGGCGACCTGACGATCACCCAGGACGGAGCCGTCATCGACGGTCTCGACGTCCGCGGATTCGTCGACGTCCGCGCCGACCGGGTCACCATCAAGAACTCCGTGATCCGCGGCGGGCAGACCGGCAAGGTCAACCGCTCGCTCGTGGGTGCTCACGGAGGCCAGCAGGGCCTGCGGATCGTCGACACCACGCTCGTGGGTGCCTACCCGTCCCCGTACCTCGACGGGCTCAAGGGCAACAACTTCGTGGCCGACCGGGTCGACATCTCGAACGTGGTCGACACCGCGGTGATCTTCGGCTCCAACGCGACCATCCAGAACTCGTGGCTGCACGGCAACAAGCACTTCTCGCCGGACCCGCGCCAGCCGGACAACAAGAGCCACGACGACAACGTCCAGATCGAGGGTGGCTCGAACATCCGCCTGACCAACAATCGTCTCGAAGACGCCAACAATGCGGCGGTGATGGTCACCCAGAATTGGGGTCGCACCGCTAATGTCGTATTCAGTGGAAACATTCTTTCTGGTGGCAGCTGCACGATCAATGTTTCCGAGCAGGCCAAGGGCCCGATCAACAATCTCTCCATTTCCTCGAACAAGTTCGGCCCGTCGCGCTTCCAGGGCGAGCGTTGCCCGATGAGGGTGCCCCGGTCGTCCAAGGTCGCCGTGAACGGCAACACCTGGGTCAGCAACGGCCGGCCCGCGCTGGCCAACGGCTTCTAGCGCGGACCGCACCACGCGCCCGGACACCTCGTGCAGGTGTCCGGGCGTCGTGCTGCCGCGCCAAGATCAAGATTTCCTCAAGAATTCGCTATTACCCGGCGCCGCCGAAATGTCGCAAGAGCCGTGACCAATGTCTCCTGAAAGGCATTCGACTGCTCCGTTCGAGTGACCTGACGCGCATTTGGGGGAGCCTGTGCGCGAGTCGTCCTCATCCATATTGATGAATCTTGGGTCGCGTACCCGGCAAAGCGTGAAAACCCTCCGGAGGCCATGTCCGCCCCGCCTACAGTTGGGTGGTCATCACTTAGCTCGGGGGTCCCTGTGTTCAGCAAGTCTTCGTCCTGGCGCCGCGGCGCCGCGGCAGCCACCGTCAGCGCGCTGCTCGCCGGTCTCGGCCTGGCGGGCCTGTCGCCCGCCGCCGTCGCCGACACCGCTCCCGACGCCGGCACGCCGGAGACCGTCGCGGCCGACCAGCTGCCGACCGCGCAGATCGACGGCGTCGGCTGGAGCCAGGCGATCGTGGGCAACACCGTGTACGTCGGCGGCAAGTTCACCAACGTCCGCCCCGCGGGGGCGGCGGCCGGCACGAACACGACCACCCGCAACAACCTGATGGCCTACGACGTCCGCACCGGGGTCAACATCGCCTCTTTCGCGCCCGACCTGAACGGGCAGGTGCTCGCCGTCGCGGCCTCACCCGACGGCTCGCGCGTCTACGTCGGCGGTGACTTCACGGTCGCCAACGGCCAGTCCCGGTCTCGCGTCGCCGCCTACAGCACGGTCACCGGCCAGCTGATCTCGACGTTCGCCCCGACGGCGTCCACGCAGGTCCGCTCGATCACCGCGACGAACACCACGGTCTACCTCGGCGGCAACTTCCAGAACGTCAACGGCGTCACCCGCACGTACGCCGCCGCGGTCAGCGCCGCCGACGGTCAGACCCTGGCCTGGAACCCCGCACCCAACGCGCCCGTCAACGCGCTGACCCTGAACAAGTCCGGTTCCAAGGTCGTCATGGGCGGTCGCTTCGACGTCCTCGCCGGTGGACAGGCCCTGGGCCTCGGTGCCGTCGACCCCGTCACGGGCGCCGAGGTGCGGTGGGACACGCGCAACCAGATCAAGTCCTACGGCCCCGGTGCGTCGATCAACTCGCTCGCCACCGACGCCGACGGCGTCTACGGGACGTCGTACAACTTCTACGGCACCGGCAACCTCGAGGGCACCTTCCGGGCCGACAACGAGACCGGCGCGCTGCTGTGGGTCGACGCCTGCATGGGCGACACCTACTCGGTCGCCCCCGCCAAGGACGTCGTCTACACCGCGAGCCACAAGCACTACTGCGAGAACATCGGCAGCTTCCCCGAGACCAACCCGCGCTCGCACTACCACGCGCAGGCGTTCACCAAGCAGGCCACCGGAACGGTCAAGCCGATCGGTGGATTCGGTGACCTCTTCGGCCTGCCGAGCCCGACCTACACCCACTGGCAGCCCATCTTCACCACGGGCAAGGTCACGGGCCAGGGCCAGGCCGGCTGGTCGGTCGCGACGTCGGCCAACGACGACTACGTGACGTACGCCGGCGAGTTCCCGGCCGTGAACAACAACGCCCAGGCGGGCCTGGTCCGCTTCGCGAAGAAGTCCATCGCGCCGAACAAGCGCGGGCCCAACGCGAACGACGGACTGACCCCGACCGTGATCGCGCAGGGATCCAAGGCCGTCCGCGTGTCCTGGCAGTCGACCTACGACCCGGACAACGAGAACCTGACCTACAAGGTCTACCGCAACTTCAAGTCGACGGCGGACACGCCCGTCTACACCGTGACGAGCAAGTCGGCGATCTGGAAGCGCCCGCAGATCGGCTTCATCGACAAGACCGCCGTGCCCGGTGCCACCTACAACTACCGGGTCTACGTCAGCGACCCGTTCGGCAACACCACCAGCCGCGGGGCCACGATCATCGACGTGCCCGCCTCCTCGGACACCAGCGCCTACCAGGACGCCGTCCAGGCCGACGAGCCCAAGGCCTACTACCGGCTGGGCGAGCCCTCCGGTGCGACCGCCTACGACTACGCCGGCTTCAACGACGCGACGGCAGGTGCGGGAGTCTCCCGTGGGACCGCCGGCGCGGTGGGTGACACCGACAAGGCGTCGAGCTTCAACGGCACCGACACGGGCTTCGCGGCGAGCAAGGACGTGCAGCAGGCCCCGAACACCTTCACCACCGAGGGCTGGTTCCGCACCACGTCCACCTCCGGCGGCAAGGTGCTCGGCTTCGGCTGCTCCGCGACCGGCAACTCCGGCTGCTACGACCGCCAGGTCTACCTCGACAACGAGGGCCGCGTCTTCTTCGGCGTCTACCCGAACTACGTCGCCACGCTGAACTCCTCCGCCGGCTACAACGACGGCCAGTGGCACCAGTTCCAGGCCAGCCTGGGCTCGGACGGCATGAAGCTCTACCTCGACGGCAAGCGCGTCGCCGCCCGTGGCGACGTCACTTCCGGCCAGGACTACAGCGGTGTCTGGCGCATCGGTGGCGACAACCTCGGTGGATGGCCCAACCAGCCCGGCAGCTACTACCTCAACGGCGACATCGACGACGTCGCGATCTACGACAAGGTGCTGACCCGCACCGACGTGGTCGACCACTACAACGCCAGCGGCCGCACCGTGCCGGGCTCGGTCGCGCCGTCCGACGCCTACGGCGCCGCGGTCTACAACCAGGAGCCCGACCTGTACTGGCGCCTCGACGAGGCGTCGGGGTCCACGGCCACGGACTCCGGTCCGAACGGCACCAACGGCAACATCCAGGGTGGTGTGTCGCTGGGTCGCGACGGTGCGCTCAAGGCCCAGTCGCGCACGGCTGCCGGCTTCAACGGCTCCGACGGCCTCGTGGTCTCGCAGAACCGCGTCAGCAACCCCAGCACCTACAGCGAGTCGCTCTGGTTCAAGACCACGACGACCCGCGGCGGCAAGCTGATCGGGTTCGGTGACGGCACGCAGGGCACCTCGGGCAACTACGACCGCCACGTCTACATGCAGGACGACGGCCGCCTGGTCTTCGGCGCGTGGACCGGCCAGGCCAACGTCATCACCACGCCCACCTCCCTGAACGACGGGTCGTGGCACCAGGTCGTGGCCATGCAGTCCAGCGACGGCATGAAGCTGTACGTCGACGGGGCCCTGGTCGGCACCAACCCGCAGACCGCCGCGCAGCCCTACGACGGCTACTGGCGCATCGGTGGCGACAACACCTGGGGCTCCTCCAGCGCCTTCTTCGACGGCACGCTCGACGAGGTCGCCGTGTTCGGCAAGGCCCTGTCGGCCGACACCGTCAAGTCCCTCTACGACCTGGGTGCGGGCACCGCGCCGGCGAACGTGAAGCCCACCGCGGCGTTCACCTCCTCGGTGAGCGACCTGACGGCGTCGTTCGACGGGTCGGGCTCGACCGACTCCGACGGCACGGTCGCCTCGTACGCCTGGACCTTCGGTGACGCGGACACGAGCACCGCGGCCAAGCCCGACCACACGTACGCCTCGGCGGGCACCTACTCGGTGAAGCTGACCGTGACCGACGACAAGGGTCTGACCGACTCGGTCACCAAGGACGTGACGGTCACCGCGGCCAACGTGAAGCCCACCGCGGCGTTCACCTCCTCGGTGAGCAACCTGGCGGCCTCGTTCGACGGATCGGGCTCGACCGACTCCGACGGCACCGTGGCGTCCTACGCCTGGACCTTCGGCGACGGCGGCACGAGCACGGCGGCCAAGCCCGACCACACGTACGCCTCGGCGGGCACCTACTCGGTGAAGCTGACGGTGACCGACGACAAGGGTCTGACCGACTCGGTCACCAAGGACGTCACGGTCACCGCGGCGAACGTCAAGCCCACCGCGGCGTTCACCTCGACGGTGAGCGACCTGAAGGCGTCGTTCGACGGGTCGGGCTCGACCGACTCCGACGGCACGGTGGCCTCGTACGCGTGGGAGTTCGGTGACGGCGGCACGAGCACGGCGGCCAAGCCCGAGCGCACCTACGCCTCGGCGGGCACGTACTCGGTGAAGCTGACGGTGACCGACGACAAGGGTCTGACCGACTCGGTGACCAAGGACGTCACGGTCACCGCCGCTCCTCCGGTCACGTCCGACCTCGCGAAGGACACCTTCGCCCGCACGCTCGCGAGCGGATGGGGCAACGCCGACAAGGGCGGCGCCTGGTCCCTCGTGGGCGCGGCCTCGCGGTTCGAGGTCGGCAACGGTGCGGGTCTGATGAAGGTGCCTGCCGGGTCCACCCCGGGCGCCTACCTGCCCGGTGTCAGCAGCGGGAACACCGACACGACGGTCAACCTCTCGCTCGACCAGGCCGTCACCGGTGGCGGCATCTACGCCTACGTCACCGGTCGAGGGACTGCGACCAACGCCTACCGCGCCCGGGTCAAGGTGAGCGCGAACGGTGCGCTCAACCTGGCGCTGTACAAGGTGGTCGGCGGGACGGAGACGGCGCTCACCTCGGTGACGCCGAGCGGCGTGACCTACGCGGCGGGTGACACCCTGCGCATCCGGCTGCAGGTGAACGGCAGCGGCACCACCACGGTGCGTGCGAAGATCTGGAAGGGTTCCACGGAGCCGACCACGTGGCAGACGAGCACCACCGACTCCACGGGCGCGCTCCAGGGCCTCTCCGGTGTCGGGCTCTCCAGCTTCGTGTCGTCCTCCGCCACGACGTCGCCGCTGACGTTCCGCTACACCAACCTGATCGTCTCGCCCGTGAACTGAGGTCACATGACGTCGACGCCCCGCGTGCTGGTCACGCACCCGAGCGCCGACATGTACGGATCGGACCGAGTCCTGCTGGAGTCGGTCGAGGGGCTGGTCGCCTCGGGCTGGGACGTCACCGTCACGGTCCCGGCGGCCGGCCCCCTCGTGCAGGAGGTGCTGTCGCGGGGCGCGGGAGTCGAGATCTGCGAGGCCCCGGTGCTCCGCAAGTCCATGCTGTCGCCGAAGGGGCTCGTGCGGCTGGCCTACCGTTGCCTGCGCGACGGCGTCCGGGGCCTCCGCCTCATCCGGCGCGTGGACCCCGACGTGGTGCTCGTCAACACGGTCACCGTGCCGCTCTGGCCGCTGCTCGCGCGGCTCGCCCGTCGCACGGTCGTGGTGCACGTCCACGAGGCCGAGGCCTCGGCGCGTCCCCTGCTGCGACGCGTCCTGGGTGCGCCCCTGCTGCTCGCCCACCAGGTGATGGTCAACAGCCAGTTCAGCCTGGGAGTCCTGCTCGACTCCTGGCCCCGGATCGGCGGGCGCTGCACGGTCGTGCTCAACGGGGTCCCCGGACCCTCCGAGGTCACCTCCCCGCGCGAGAGCCTCGACGGGGGAGTCCGCCTGCTGTACGTCGGACGGCTCTCCCCGCGCAAGGGGGTGGACGTCGCGGTCGAGGCCGTCGCCGAGCTCGGTCGTCGTGGGGTCGAGGCGAACCTCGACGTCGTGGGAGCCGTCTTCCCCGGGTACGAGTGGTTCGAGGAGGAGCTCCGCGACGCCGCAGCGCCCCTGGAGGGACGCGTCCGGCTCCACGGCTTCGCGACGTCGGTGTGGCCCTACCTCGAGGCGGCGGACGTCGCGCTCGTGCCGTCCCGGCTCGACGAGCCGTTCGGGAACACCGCGGTCGAGGCCGTGCTGGCCGCACGCCCCCTCGTCGTCAGTGCGACGAGCGGGCTGCTGGAGGCCGCCTCGGGATACCCGACCGCCCGTTCGGTGGGCCCGGGCGACCCGCTCGCGATCGCCGACGCCGTCGAGGCCCTGGTCGCGGACTGGACCGACGTGCGCAGGCTGACCTCGACCAGTCGAGCCATAGCGAACGACAGGCACGCTCCGTCGGTCTATGGTCGTCAGGTGTCCCAGATCGTCGAGCAGGCGAGCCGGAGCCGTCGGTGACGGGTCCGGCCCTGCCGCACGTCGTCGTGGCGGTGCTGACCTACAAGCGCCCCGGTGACCTCGCGGCAGCCCTGCCGCTCCTGGTCGACCAGGTCCGTGACGCCTCCGACCTCGCGGGGTGCGAGGTGCTGGTCGTGGACAACGACCCCGAGGCGAGCGCCCGAGCCACCGTCGAGGCCTGGCCCGACCCCGAGGTCGGCTACGCCCACGAGCCCACGCCCGGCATCGCCGCCGCGCGCAACCGGGCCCTCGACGTCGCCTCCGGCGCCGACGCCCTCGTGTTCATCGACGACGACGAGCGACCCTCCGAGCACTGGCTGAGGCTGATGGTCCAGACGTGGCGGGACGGCGACTGGACCGGAGTCGTCGGCCCCGTGGTGTCGGAGTTCGCGGCCGAGCCCACACCGTGGGTGGCCGCGGGCCGGTTCTTCGACCGTCGGCGCCTCCCCACCGGCACGACCGTCGACGTCGCCGCGACGAACAACCTGCTCCTCGACCTGCCCCGGCTCAGCGACTCCGGGGTCCGCTTCGACGAGGACTTCGGCCTCAGCGGTGGTTCGGACACGCTGTTCACCCGCCAGCTCGTCTCGACCGGGCACCGCCTGGTCTGGTGCGACGAGGCGTGGGTGGTCGACGTCGTCCCCGAGGACCGCCTGACACGGGGGTGGGTGCTCCGGCGGGCCTTCCGCAGCGGCAACTCCTGGTCGCGCACCACGCTGGCCCTGAGCCGGGGGAGGGGCCACCGGCTCGTCGACCGTGGCCGACTGCTGGTGCCGGGCACGGTCCGTGCCGTCGGCGGTCTGGGCCGGCTCGTGCTGGGCCTGCTCTCGTCGTCCGCGGAGCGCCAGGCCCGCGGCGCGCGGACGCTCGCCCGTGGTGCCGGCATGACCTCCGGAGCGTTCGGGTACGTCTACCGGGAGTACAGCCGCAGCCGTGGTCGGAGCCGCAGGTGAGCGGCCTGCTGTCGGGCCCCTCGGTGGACCGGCTCGTGCTGCTCCTCGCGGTGCTGGCCGTCGGACTCGTCTCCTGGCTGTTCCTGCGTCGGCGCCCCGGCGTCCTGGTGGTGCTCTGGTGCGTCGTCGCCGGCTTCGTGCCGTTCTGGTTCGGGGTCACCGCGCGGGTCTACATCCAACCGCTCACCGTGGTCGGGGCGCTCATCATCGCCTGCGCCATCGGCCGCACCAGGACGTCCCTGGGGTGGCCCGACCTGGCCGTCGGGATGCTCTTCGTCTCCTGCGTGGCGCCCGTGCTGATCGGAGCCGGGACGGCGTCCAGCGTGTTCACCATCGTCACCCAGTGGGGCCTTGGCTACACCGTCGGCCGCATCCTTCCTCTCATGGCGGGCCTGGACCGGGTCCACCTCGTCGCCGGCGCGGTGGCCGCCGCCGTCGGGGTGGGAGCGGTCGTCGAGTTCGTCCTCGGCTGGAACCCCTTCGTGGAGCTGCCGGTCGCCAACGAGCTGTACGCCAAGTGGGGGAACCTGCAGGAGCGCGGTGGCATCATCCGTGCCGAGTGGGCGTACGGCCACTCGATCGCGCTGGGCGCGTGCCTGGCGCTGGCCGTGCCGTTGCTGCTGGCCGCGCGGATCCGGTCCTCGACCCGCGCCCTCCTTCTGGTCCCCATCGTCGCCGGCGCCGTCGTCAGCTTCAGCCGCATCGGCATCGTCTGCACCGTCGCCGGCATCGTCCTGTCCGTGCTGTTCCTGCCCAACGACCTGACGCGGAGGCTCCGCGCGGTCGTGGCAGGGGTCCTCGTGCTGGGGGCCGTGGTCGCGACGCCGATCATCACGTCGACCTTCGCGTCAGCCGGCAGCGAGGCGACCAACAGCGCGGCCTACCGGGGCAACCTGTCGTCGCTGATCCCGTCGGTGTCGATCTTCGGCTTCTCCGACGCCGCCCAGCGGACCGGCAGCGGAGAGCTCTACTTCGGTCGCTTCCAGTCCATCGACAGCGCGCTGATCCTGCTCGGGCTCACCTACGGCTGGGTGGCCCTCGTGATCGCGGTGGGCCTGCTGGCCGCCGCGGGATGGAGCGTGGTCACCCGGCACGCCACGCCCGCCACCGTCGCCGTGGTGGCCCACGTGCCGGCCCTGGTCACGGTGGCGCTGATCACCCAGTACGCCATCTTCTTCTGGTTCGTGGTCGGCGTGGCCGTGTGCACCGCGGTCGAGGGTCGGACGAGGGGGCGAGACCTCGAGCCCGATCTCCTCCAGATTGATGACGCGAAGTCAGACAACTTCGCCCGAAACCGCTCCTGGGTCGGCTACCGTGATGACACCGCCACGGGGGTCCCGTCCCCATCGTGGTCACCCCGGGATCCGCTCGGGAGGTCAAGGGGGTAGTCCGCGTGAGTCCAACCGATCTGCTGCGCACGCTGCGCCGGCGGTGGATCACCATCGTCGCCACGGTCGTCCTGGTGATGGTGGGTGCGGGGGCGGCCTCGCTGCTGGCCACGCCCCTCTACGTTTCGACGTCGAGCCTGTACTTCTCCCTCCCGTACGGCAGCTCGGCCAACGATCTCTCGCAGGGCTCGACCTACACGCAGGCCCAGATGCAGTCGTACGCCAACCTCGCGACCTCGCCCGCCGTGCTCACCCCGGTCATCGACGAGCTGGGGCTCACCGGCACCCCGCGACAGCTGGCGGGACGGGTGTCGTCGACCACCTCGCCCGACACCGTCATCCTCCAGATCCAGGTGACCGACCGCTCGCCGTCCCAGGCCGCGAGGATCTCCAACGCGGTCGCCGCGCAGCTGCGCGTCGTGACCCGGGACCTCGCGCCGCAGGACTCCAAGGGCGACCCCAGCGTCGACGTCGCCGTGATCGGCGCCGCGCAGGCTCCCGCGTCCCCGTCCTCCCCGAAGACCACCCGCAACCTCGCCGCGGCGCTCGTCGCCGGCCTCGGCCTCGGCCTCGGCCTGGCCCTGCTGCGGGAGAAGTTCGACAACCGGTTGCGCGACGCCGCCGCGGTCGCGCGGGTCACGCAGGTGCCGATCATCGGGACCATCGAGCGGTCGCGCTCGTTCGCCCGCTCCCACCTCGTCGTCCGCGACTTCGCCCGGACCCCGTCCGCGGAGGCCTACCGCATCCTGCGCAGCAGCGTCGACTTCCTCGCAGTGGGACGCCGGCCCATCCGCCTGGTGGTGACCTCGTCGGTCCCGTCCGAGGGCAAGTCCACGAGCGCGGTCAACCTGGCCTACGCGTGTGCCGAGGCCGGTCAGCGGGTGCTCCTGGTCGACGCCGACCTGCGCCGCGCCTCGGTGGCCGAGTACCTCGGACTCGAGGGCGCCGCGGGTCTCACCACCGTCCTCGCCGGCCGCGCCGAGGTCGACGACGTGGTCCAGCCGATCGGGCTCGACGTGACGCTGGACGTCCTGACGTCCGGCCAGCTGCCCCCCAACCCGAGCGAGCTGCTCGGTTCGGAGGCGATGGCCGACCTGCTCGACGACCTCGACGAGCGCTACGACGTCGTGATCTTCGACGCGCCCCCGCTGCTCCCCGTGACCGATGCCGCCGTCCTGGCGAGGCTGACCCTCGGCGCGATCGTCGTCGCGGCCGCGGGCACCGTGCGCTCGCACCAGCTGCGGCACTCGATGGAGCTGCTCGAGCGGTCGGGGGCCCACGCGCTCGGCGTCGTGCTCACGCGCACGCCGCCCACCAAGGCAAGTGCGTACTACGGGTACGTCAGCGAGGAGGAGGCAACCACCGTCCCGCGCCTGGTCGCACGTGACATGCTGGCTGCCAGCAGAGCCGACGACGAGACCCCGCGCCTGCGGTCGGTCGCGGGTCGGCACAGCTGACCTGCCCCTCCTCTCGACAGGAACCTCACCGTGCGCGCGCTCGTCCTGTGGGCCAACGACGTCTCGCCGAACCTCGGGGTCCGGGTGCTCGCCGAGGGCCACGCCCAGCTCGTGCGCCAGGTCGACCCGGACGCCGAGGTCCAGTTCCACCACCACGGCTCGACCAGTGCGCCCACCAAGGTCAACACGCCGAGGTCGATCGTCCGGGAGCTGACGCCGGCGAACCGCGGCTTCGTCGCCTGGGTCTCGCAGTTCGACGTCGTGCTCGACACCAGGTCCGGCGACAGCTTCGCCGACATCTACGGTCTGAGTCGCCAGCTGCGCATGACGGGCGTGGGCGAGCTGTGCCGACGCGCGGGCGTGCCCGTGGTCCTGGGACCCCAGACCATCGGCCCCTTCGAGTCCCGTCGCGGACGTGCCATGGCCCGGCGCACCTTGCGCACCGCCGCCTGCGTGATGGCACGCGACCCGCTCAGCGCCGAGCAGGCCCACAGGCTCGGACGTGACATCGACGTCCTCACCACCGACGTGGTCTTCGCGCTCGAGCAGCCGACGGTCGGCCAGGCGCGTGACGTCGTGCTGAACGTCTCGGGACTGCTGTGGGCTCCCGGGCCCCACGTGGACTCCGCTTCCTACCGGCGCACCGTCGTGGACCTGTACCGCGGGCTGGTGGCACGCGGGCGCACCGTCACCCTGCTGGCCCACGTCCTCGGTTCGTCCGGTCCCGACGACGACGTGCCGGCCGTCCAGGAGATGGCGCTCGAGGTCGGTGGCGACCCCGAGGTGCTGGTGCCGTCGTCCCTGGACGAGGTGCGCTCGGCACTGGCCGGGGCGAACCTGGTGATCGGGTCGCGGATGCACGCCTGCCTGAACGCCCTGTCCGTCGACACCCCGGCCATCGCGATGGCCTACTCGCGCAAGTTCGACCCGCTCATGGGGCGGCTGGGGTGGGAGCACGGCGTCGACCTGCGCACCGACCCCGACGCCGCGGCCTCGGTCCTTGCGACGATCGACGGCGTGGACGACCTCGCGGCGCAGGCGGTGCAGGTGCGGGCCGCTGCGGTCGAGCAGCTGAGGCCGGCGCGGCAGGCGCTGGCCCAGGTGATGGGCATGGCCAGGACATGAGCGGACCCGCGGCGGGCCTGGGCACGCGCGCCGCCCGAGGAGCCGTCGTCACGATGACCGGCCAGGTCGGTCGGATCGCCGTCCAGGTGCTCTCCGTCGTCGTGCTCGCCCGGCTGCTGCTGCCCTCCGACTACGGCCTGCTGGCGATGGTCGTCGCGGTGGTGGGCGTGGCGGAGGTCTTCCGCGATTTCGGGCTGTCCTCGGCCGCGATCCAGGCCAAGAACCTCAGCTCGGTCCAGCGGTCGAACCTGTTCTGGATCAACACCGGCATCGGCGTGCTGCTGGCCTGCGTGGCCGCCGCGGCGGCGCCGCTCGTGGCCGACCTCTACGACGAGCCACGACTGGTCGACATGACGCGCGTGCTCGCGCTGACCTTCGTGCTGAACGGGCTGTCGACGCAGTACCGGGCCGACCTGAACCGGCGCATGCTGTTCATGCGTCTCGCCGTCGCCGACACCGTCGGTCCGGCCACGGCGCTGGTGGTCGCGGTCTGCTGCGCCCTCCTCGGGGCGGGGTACTGGGCGCTCGTGGCGCAGCAGCTGACCCAGGCAGCGGTCATGCTCGTCGTGGTGGTCGCGAACGCGCGGTGGGCCCCCAACCTCCCGCGACGGCACGTCGACATGGAGGGCCTGCTCCGGTTCGGCTGGAACCTGGTCGGGACCCAGCTCATCGGCTACGCCGCCAACAACCTCGACTCGGTGATCATCGGCAGCCGTTTCGGGGCGGCCTCGCTCGGGTCGTACAACCGCGCGTTCCAGCTGCTCATGACGCCGCTGAACCAGATCCGCGCGCCCTCCACCACCGTGGCGCTGCCCGTCCTGTCCCGGCTTCAGGACGAGCGGGAGCGCTTCGACTTCTTCGTGCGCCGCGGCCAGCTGGCGCTCGGCTACACCCTGGTGCCGGGCCTGGCCCTGGTCATCGGCGGCGCCGGGCCCGTGACGGAGCTCTTCCTGGGGGAGCGGTGGGCGAGCGTCGAGCCGATCCTGCGGCTGCTGGCCTGCGCCGGGATCTTCCAGACGCTCTCGTACGTCGGGTACTGGGTCTACCTCGCCAAGGGCCTCACGCGCGACCTGTTCCAGTACTCGCTCATCACGGCGGCGATCAAGGTCACCTGCATCCTGGTGGGGAGCACCTGGGGCGTCGTGGGCGTGGCGGCCGGCTACGCGCTCGCTCCTGCCCTGGCGTGGCCACTGTCGCTGTGGTGGTTGTCGAGGCGCGCCGACCTGTCGTCGCGGCCCCTGTACGGCGGGGCCGCGCGCATCGTCCTCACCGGAGTCGTCGCAGCGGCAGGGTCGGCCACCGCCAGCGTGCTGACCGAGGGGCTGCCCGCGTACGTCGGTCTCGGCGCCGCCGTGATCGGCACGGTCCTGACGGTCGGCGTGCTGCTCCTGGTCGTGCGGCCGGTGCGGCGTGACGTCGCCGCGCTCGTCACGATGGGACGAGAGGCGGTCCGCCGGCGCTCGACGCGGTGACGAGGGGCCTGTCACGCCGGGCCGCGTAGATCGTCCGAGTCTGGATCGAACCGTCCCCCGACAGGGCGCTGGACATCCCGGTCGGCGGTACGGGCCCGGCGCCGCGACCGATAGGATCACGGGGTGCACGTGCTGACGGTCTGCTCGGGGAACATCTGCCGGTCGCCCGCGTTCGAGACGCTGCTGCGCAGTGGTCCGCTCGCCGACTCCGGCATCACGGTCGAGAGCGCCGGCACCATCGCGGGCGAGGGCCAACCCGTGCACCCGGAGATCGCCGCCATCCTCGCCGACCGGGGGGTCGACGTGGCGGAGTTCGCGTCCCGTCGGCTGACCGCACCCATGCTCCGGTCCGCCGACCTGGTCGTCACCATGGAGCGCGAGCACCGCGCGACCGTGGTCCAGCTCAGCCCCTCGCACGTCCGCCGGACCTTCACGCTGCGTGAGCTCGAGCGCGTGATGGACCGCTTCGCCTCGGCCGACACCCTGGGCACGACCGTGGACGAACGGTGGTCCCAGCTCCTGCAGTTCGGCTCCAGCCTCCGGACCCCGCCGGAGCGTCCGGAGGACGACGACATCGCCGATCCCATCAACGGCCAGAGGCGCGACTTCCAGCAGGCGGTGGACGAGATCGTCGAGGGCATCACCGCCATCGAGCGGGTGATCCTGGACGCTCCGCCCGAGGTCAGGACGCCGGTCAAAGACCGGAGGCTGTGAGCACGCACCGCCGCTGCACCGGTCCCTCGGACGACGATGTGGCCGGTCGGCGTGGCGTATGATCCTGGCGTGGGCGACCCAGACAGGCCGATCGTCATGGTGTCGTTCTCAGCCAGCAACCGCGACCCTCTGACGAGCGCGCTCGTCGACGCCCTGTCGGCGCACGTGACCGTGCGCCACTTCTCGTGGCGCGGTGCCCTCCTCGGCCGGTACGACGTGCTGAACGTCCACTGGCCCGACCACCTGACCAAGCGTCACGGGCTGCTCAGCACGGTCGCCCGCCGGGTGATGTACCTGCTGCTGCTCCTCCGGCTGCGGTGGGGACGACCGGTGCTCGTGCGGACCCTGCACAACATCAACCCGCACGAGGGGCGGCACGGGAGCGAGCTCGCGCTCCTGCGGCTGACCGACCGCTGGACCGAGATGTACGTGACCATGCAGCCCGACCCGCCGATCACCGGCTCGGGCCAGGTGCGGCTGATCCCCCAGGGGCACTACCGGAACGTGTACGACCAGCTGCCCACCGCGCCGTCGGTGCGCGGCCGGCTGTTGTTCTTCGGGCTCGTGCGCGGCTACAAGGGCGTCCCCGGCCTGATCGAGGCCTTCGCCCGGAGCGAGGACGAGGACGCCACCCTCCGCGTCGTGGGGCGCGAGCACGACCAGCAGTCCGGCGACGACGTCCGACGCGCCGCCGCCGGCGACCCCCGGGTGAGCCTGGCGCTCGAGTGGGTGTCGCACGAGACCCTCGCGCTCGAGGTGGGGCAGGCCGAGCTGGTGGTCCTGCCGTACACGGAGATCTTCAACTCCGGCACCGTGATCGTCGCCCTGTCCATGGACCGGCCCGTGCTGGTCCCGCGACACGCCACCACCGAGGCCCTCGCCCGAGAGGTGGGCCCCGGCTGGGTGTTCACCTTCGACCAACCCCTCACCGCAGCAGACCTCGAGGAGACTCTCCGGAGTCTCCGTACGAACCCTCCGGCCGATCGTCCCGACCTCTCGGCGCGCGACTGGCACGAGGTCGCCCGGGGCTACGCCGCCACCTACCAGGAAGCGATCGATGCTCACCGATCCCATCGCCGGCACTGACCCAGGCACCCGCATCCTCCTCACCGGAGGCAACGGGTTCGTCGGAGGCCGTGTCCTCCGAGCCCTGCTGGAGGCGGGTTTCGTCAACATCGTGTGCGTGACCCGGTCGAGCGGAGGCTCGATCGCGGCGACGGCGTCGGAGTTCCCCGACGCCCGGGTCGACGTCGTCGAGGGCAACCTGCTGTCGCAGGAGGTGTGCGCCGAGGCGGCTCGCGGTGCCGGGATCGTCTACCACCTCGCCGCGGGCCGGGGGAGGAACTTCTCGGCCTGCGTGCTCAACACCGTCGTGACGACGCGCAACCTGCTCGACGCGCTGGTCGCCGACGGCTCGGTGCAGCGGTTCGTCAACGTCAGTTCGATGTCGGTGTTCTCCAACGCCGACATCGCGCGCCGTGGTCCGCTCGAGGCCGACTCCCCGGTCGACCGCGAGATCGCCGAGCGCCACGACCCCTACGCCTACGCCAAGGCGCTCCAGGACGACCTCGTGGAACGGTACGCGAGCGAGCAGGGCCTGCGGACCGTCACGATCTGCCCGGGGTTCGTCATCGGTCCGGGCAAGCCCGCCATCCCCGGACGTGTCGGCAACGGTGCGTTCGGCGTGTTCCTGCAGATCGGACGCGGCAACCAGATGCCCTTCACGTACGTCGACAACTGCGCCGACGCCATCGTGCTGGCCGGTCTGGTCGACGGCGTCGAGGGGGAGCGGTTCATCATCGTCGATGACGACCTGCCCACGGGCCACGAGTACCTGCGCCGCTACAAGGACCGCGTCGGCTGGTTCCCGACCCTGACGGTGCCCTACGGCGCGTTCTACGGTCTGAGCGGCCTGCTCGAGCGCTACTCCCGGTGGTCCGAGGGCCAGCTGCCGATGACGTTCAACCGTCGATCGGCCCGCACGTACTACAAGGGCAACACCTACTCCAACGCCAAGGCGAAGCAACGGCTCGGGTGGTCGCCCCGCATCTCGATGGACGATGCCCTGGAGCGGTGCTTCGCCTACATCCGATCGACGAAGGGCACAGCATGATCAGCGTCGCGATGGTCGGGTGCGGCAACATCGCACAGAAGCACGCCACCCACGTCGGGCACATCGAGGGCGCGAGCATGGTGGCGGTCTGCGACCGCGAGCCGATCATGGCCGCACAGCTGGCGGACCGCTTCGACGTCCCCCACCGCTTCACCGACGTCGGCCAGATGCTGGACGAGTGCCGGCCGGACGTCGTCCACATCACGACCCCGCCCGCCAGCCACTTCCCGCTCGCGGTGCAGTGCCTCGAGGCCGGCGCGCACGTCTACATCGAGAAGCCCTTCACGCTCACGACCGACGAGGCCGAGGTGGTCGTCGCGCTGGCCGCGGACAAGGGGCTGACGGTCATCCCCGGCCACAACGGCCAGTTCACGCACGCGATGGTGCGGATGCGCGACCTGGTGCGCTCGGGATACCTCGGCGGCAAGCCCGTCCACATCGAGAGCCTCTACTGCTACGACATGAGCGACCCGACCTACGCGCAGGCGATGCTCGGCGACCGGGACCACTGGGTCCGCAAGCTCCCGGGCTCGCTCCTGCAGAACCTGATCAGCCACGGTGTCGCCCGGATCGCCGAGTTCATCGAGAGCGACGACCCGGAGGTGACGACGGTCGGCTTCACCAGCCCGCTCGTCGAGGGGCTCGGCCACGGCGACATCATCGACGAGGTCCGCGTCATCATCAAGGACGCCGACCGGTCGACGGCGGTGTTCACGTTCTCCTCGCAGATCAAGCCCGAGCTCCACCAGTTCCGCCTCTACGGCCCGAAGGCCTCGCTCGTCGTCGACGACGACTACCAGGTCCTGGTGAAGGTGGAGGACAAGTCCTACCGCAGCTACCTGCGCTACCTCGTCGCTCCCGCCCAGTTCGCCGGTCAGTACCTGGCCAACACGGGCTGGAACGCGAGGCACTTCGCCCGTCGCAAGTTCCACTTCCCGTACGACTCGGGCATGCGGACGCTCCTGGAGGCGTTCTACACGTCGATCGAGACCGGCTCGGCACCGCCGATCACGTCGGGCGAGATCCTCCGCACGTCACGGATCATGGACCGCATCTTCGAGTCCGTGCGCACCGCACCCTGACGGTCTCCGGCACGACGAAGGGCGGGCGGAGCCCCGATCGGCTCCGCCCGCCCTTCGTCGTGGTGCGGTGGGTCAGAACATCACCGGGTTGGCCGGCTTGTTCGTGACGAACATGTTGTTGCTCATCTTGACGCTCGAGCTGCGCGGGATGCGCATCGGGCACGTCGTGCCGAAGTGGGCCGAGGGGCCGAACTTGTTGTCGAGGATGGTGAAGTCGAGGATCGGGCCCTTGCCCTGCTCGGTCATGTTGACGGTGCACCCGCCGTCCACCAGGAGGTTGTCGACGACCTGGACGCCCGAGGTCCGGCTGTAGTTCTGCGTGATCATGATGGCGGCGTTGTCCGAGCCCTCGATGCGGTTGTTCGCGATGGAGATGCCGGAGCCACCCTCGATCTGGATGTTGTCGTCGTGGGTCTTGCCGTCGCTGTGGGTGGTGTCGCCCGTGGCGTAGTGCAGGTTGTCGTGCAGCCAGGAGTCGACGATCGTCGTCGAGGTGCCGCCGAAGATGACCGCGGTGTCGACCACCTTGGAGATGTCCAGCCGGGAGGCGGTGAAGTTGCGCCCCTTGAGCCCGTCGACGTACATCGAGGGGTAGGTCGCCGCGAGCGTGCTGTCCTTGATGACGAGGTCAGTGTGGTCGCCGTAGGCGGCGATCAGGGCGCCCTTGCCCTTGGGACCGACGTCGCGACCCCGGATGATCGAGTTCTTGATGGTCACGTTGCTCGCCTTGACGGTGACGAACCCGCGCACGTCCAGGCCGTCGACCACGGTGCCGGCCTTGCTGATCGTCAGGTCGCCGCGGACCACCTTGAGGCGGGTGCCGGCGGGGACGCCGGTGCTGGCGGCCGTCGGGGTGACCCCGGAGCCCCGGACCACGGTGCGCTCGGTGCGCTTGGCCGCGCAGCGCTTGGCGATCGCGGCCTGCTTGCGCTTCTGGGCGGCCTTCTTGCAGTGGCGCTTGGCCACGCGGGCGCAGGTCTTGGTGACCTTGCGACGGTTGACCTTGTCGCCACGGGCGCGGATCTTCTTGATCTTGCTGGCGCGGCACTTGCGGGCCGTGACCTTGCGGCAGGACGACACCGCCTTCTGCTTGCAGGACGAGAGGCTCTTCGCGCCGGCGGTCGTTCCCACGACGGTGGCGGCGGAGGCGGTGGTCGACCCGACGAGGGCCATGAGAGCCGCGACGAGGCACGTCACGAGCGTGGTGGCGACGATGGCGCGGAGGCGGCGCGCGGTTCCCTTGGTCTCATCCATGTTGAGTACTCTAAATGAACTACCCCATGTGGAGTAGGCCAAACCTGAGAGTTGAGGGACCGCGGCCGGGTTTTGACTAACTCTACTCTAACTGGAGTAGTTATTTCGAGCTACGTGTCGTGACCAGTGTGACGTGTGGGTCTGGTGTGGTTCGGCTCAGGCCCGGTCGGTCGAGGGTCGCCGGGCCTTGAGGCGCAACGCGGGTCGTTCCACGAGGATCCAGCTGGCCGCGGCGAGCGGAACGGTGAGGACGAGGGCCGTCACGGCCAGCGCCAGGGGGGACCAGGTCGCCGCACCGGCGAGCACGACGGCCTGCTGGACGGGGAACCCGTAGATGTACATGCCGTAGGAGATGTCCCGGTCGTGCAGCTGGAGCGATGGCCGCCGGACGGAGGCGCCGGCCACCAGGCAGAGGTAGGCGACGAACGGCGCCGCGAGGACGCGGAAGTCGGGCAGGGCGAGTGAGACCGGGATGACGGCCACCGCCGCCAGCACCCACCACCGACCGACCGGGACCACGTCGCGGTACACCGAGAAGGCGACGCCGCACAGGAACATCAGTCCGAGACGGCCGGCCCGGTCCTGGTAGTACCCGTGCGGGATCAGGTCGAGCGACAGCGACGCGTTGGCGACCCATACCGCACCGAGCACGACCAGCACGAGCGGTCGGCGGCGCAGGATGCCGGCCAGACCGATCGCGAGCAGGCCGACGTAGGCGAGCGCCTCCCACCACAGCGTCCACAGGGACCCGTTCCACACGCCGGGGAAGGGCACGCCGGCGGGTGTGCCGGCGACGTCGTAGAAGCGCATGCGCAGGGCGGAGTTCTCGAGCACGAACCGCCACGCGGAGTGCGGTCCGGAGAAGAGCGCGCTGACCTCCTGGCCGGCGAGGAGTGCACCGAGCGGGGCGAAGACGAAGGCCACCACGACCAGGCACACCCAGAAGGCCGGGACGATCCGGAGCACGCGGTTGCGGACGTAGGACACGACGTGCGGCCGGTGGAGCCAGCTGCCGGCGAGCAGGAAGCCGCTGAGCGCGAAGAACCCGTCGACGGCGACCCCTCCGGCGAAGGGTGCGCCGGGCGCCCACGGGAACGGGGTGCCGGTCAGCGGGAACGAGTGCCAGAAGATCACCGACGACGCCAGGACCAGCCGGACGAGGTTGAGCCCGTTGCGCGTCGGGTGCAGCACCTCGCCGAGGACACGGCCTCGGGGCGGGGCGGTCGTCATCGCGCGCCGTTCCGCCGTCCGGTCCGCCCCCGGGGGCGGCGGAGGACCCCGCCGACCAGTCGCTCGCACATCTCCTCGTAGCGCGACGCGACGTCGTCCCAGTCGTAGCGGGCTGCCTCGACCAGGGCCTGCGCGCCGCGCAGCGCCGTGCCCTCGGGGTCGCGCTCGGCGGACTCGACGCGGGCCGCGACGTCGTCGGGGCCGGTGAAGAAGCGCCCGGACTCGCCGAGCACCTCGCGGTTGAACGAGACGTCGAAGGCCGTGGTGGCCGTGCCGGCGCCGATGGCGCGCAGCAGGGACGGGTTGGTCCCGCCGACGGAGTGGCCGTGCAGGTAGGTGAGCGCGTGCGCGTAGAGGTCGTCGAGCAGCTCCTGGTCCCACAGGCCGCCGAGGAAGCGGACGCGGGGGTCGTCGCCGGCCGCCGCGTGGATGGAGGCGATGTGCTCGTCGGCGTACGGGGCGGAGCCCACCAGCATGAGCGGACGCGTGGCCTCGCTGCGCACGTAGCCCTCGACGATCTCGCGCACGTGGTTCTCGGGCTCGAAGCGGGCGACGACGAGGTGGTAGCCGCCGGGCTCGAGGTCGAGCTCGGCCAGTCGGTGGTCGGCGCGGGCGGGCGTGCGGGGGGCGCCGTAGGCGATCAGCTCGGTGGGCACGCCGAACTCGTCGGTGTAGTAGTCGGCGATGCCCTGGGCGTCGGCGACCAGGGCGTCCGACCAGCGCACGGCGAGCGACTCGGCCGTGCGGTAGTAGCGCTGCCCGGTGGGCCCCCACTTGCCGCGCTTCCACTCCAGGCCGTCGACGTGCGTGGCCACGGGGACCCGTGCGGCGCGCACCAGCGGCAGGAACGGCGAGTTCGCGGCGTTGAACACCAGGGCGACGTCGGTGCGGTGGCGCAGCAGGTGGAGCACCGACAGGCCCGTGTGCGACAGCGTCTCGAGCGAGCGCTTGCGCATGGCCGGGAGGTGCACCAGGTGCATGCCCAGGTGGACGGCGGGCCGCTCCTCGCCGTCCACGGGGCGGCAGTACACCGTGACCTCGTGGCCGCGGGCGGCCAGCCTGCGGCCGACCTCCTCGATGGCGGTCTCGAAGCCGCCATAGCGGGCCGGCACCCCGCGGGTGCCGATCATCGCGATGCGCACGCTCAGGCCTCCGCGCGGGCGGCGTCGAGGGCGCGCAGCTCACGCCACCACTTGCGCAGGGCGAGGACGAGCGCGGCCGCCGCGGCGACGAACAGGAAGGAGTAGGCCCAGGCGAACACCGTCGGCCAGGCCAGCAGCACGAACACCCAGCACACGACGCCGTAGTCGAGGGGCAGCAGCAGGTAGGTGCGCAGCGGGTTCTCCCGCACGGCGGTGTCGCGCAGCGTCGAGCCCGAGTTGCGGACCGGGCGCAGCGTCGGCACCAGGATCAGCCCGAAGAACGTCACCGCCGCCACCACCTCGAAGCCGACCGGGACGAGCAGCACCGCGTCGTGGTCCGAGACGGGCCACCGGAACCACGAGATCAGCACCGCCAGGTGCAGCGTGGAGGTCTTGATGCAGTCGATGGTGTGGTCGAGCCACTCACCGCTCAGGGACCCGCCTCCGCGCAGGCGCGACAGCTGGCCGTCGACCGAGTCCATGACGTAGCCCAGCGCCAGCAGCACCGGGACGGACACCGTCAGGGCCACCCCGGGCTCGACCAGGCAGAGCAGCGCGATGGCCGACGCCGACAGCGTGGCGCTGATGGCGGTGGCCTGGTTCGGTGTCATGCCGACCACGTGGCACGCGGCCGTCACCCGGCGGCCGAGCGGCCGGTTGACGTAGCGCGAGTAGGCGGCCGTCCCCGCGGAGGGCTTCTGTGCCGAGAGCAGGCGGTCGAGTGCGTCGCGGTAGCGGCGGGGCGAGGCGCCCGAGGTGGTCGTCACGGGGACATCATCGCCGATGGGCGGGGTGTCCCGTGGCAGCCGTGGGCCGAGGAGACCGGGGCCACGTCGATTTCCCCTCGGAGCAGGCGGCCCGACACCTATCATCGAGGTGCAGCGACGAGTGGACACGAGCGTGGGGGACGCACCTTGAGCACGATCATCGGATACGCGCCTGGCGCCTACGACCTGTTCCACGTCGGGCACCTCAACATCCTCAAGCACGCCAAGAGCCACTGCGACGTGCTGGTCGCGGGCGTCGTCTCCGACGAGATGCTCGCCGCCACCGGACGCACCCCGTTCGTCCCGCTCGCCGAGCGCGCCGAGATCGTGCGCCACATCTCCTACGTCGACCGCGTGCACGAGGAGGTCATCCCCGACAAGGTCGACACCTGGCGCGAGGTGGGGTTCCACCGGATCTTCAAGGGCGACGACTGGCGCGGCACCGCCAAGGGCGACCAGCTCGAGGCCGACTTTGCCGCCGTCGGCGTCGAGGTCGTCTACTTCCCCTACACCGTGCACACCTCGAGCTCGATGATCCGCCGCGCGCTGGCCACCGTCCTGGCCGAGACCGAGCACACCGACGGCGGGACCGCCATCACCTCCTGATCCGGCGGTCGTCGCCGGACGCCACAATGGGGCGGTGACCGACCTGAGCGACGACCACGCCCTCGCCCGACACCTGGCCGACGCCGCCGGCGCCGAGCTCCTCGCCGTCCGCGGGCAGGGCCTGCAGGGGAGCGCGCTCAAGGACGCCGGCGACCGGGCGGCCCACGAGCTGCTCGTCGGCATGCTCGCCGAGCTGCGTCCCGACGACGCCGTGCTCAGCGAGGAGGGCGCCGACGTCGGCGACCGGTCGACGGCTCGACGCGTGTGGATCGTCGACCCGCTCGACGGCACCCGTGAGTTCAGCGAGCCACCGCGGGACGACTGGGCCGTGCACGTCGCGCTGTGGGAGGACGGCGGTCTCGTGGCCGGCGCCGTCGCGCAGCCCGCGCTCGGCGAGACGTTCGGCACGGACCGACCGGTCGTCCTGCCGCCGCCGGGTGACGGACGGCCGCGCATCGCCGTCAGCCGCAGCCGTGCGCCCGAGTTCGTCACGGCGCTCGCCGAGGCGCTGGACGCCGAGCTGGTGCCGATGGGGTCGGCGGGGGTGAAGGCGATGTCGGTCGTCCGCGACCTCACCGACGTGTACGTCCACGCCGGTGGTCAGTACGAGTGGGACTCCGCCGCGCCGGTCGTCGTCGCGCGCGCCTGCGGGCTGCACACGAGCCGGGCCGACGGGGCGGCGCTCGTCTACAACCGGCCCGACCCGTGGATGCCCGACGTGCTGGTGTGCAGGCCGGAGCTGGCGGCCGTGGTGACCGCGTTCGTCGCCGGCCACCTCCCCTCCTGAGGAGTCCCTGAACTTCGGCGGTTCCGGTCCGTCGGCCCACCGCCACTGCCTACCCTGGAGCCACCATGGATGCCGACGAGACGCCCACCCCTGCCCAGGATCCGGCGACGTCGGACGTCAAGCCCCGTCGTCGCGGCCGCAAGGTGCTGATCGGGCTGCTGGCGTGCGTGGTGGCCCTCGCGGTGATCGTCGGTGGCACGGGCTTCTACCTGCAGAACAAGCTCGACAGCCAGCTCACGCGCATCCCCGGTGCCTTCGAGGGGCTCAAGGACCGTCCGGCGCGCGCGAGCGGCGAGGCGGGCAAGGCGCTCAACATCCTGCTCATGGGCAGCGACAAGCGCGACGACGTGGCCGACGAGACCGACGCCGACGACGGCGACGGCGGCTGGGTGCCCGGTCTGCAGCGCAGCGACACGCTGATGGTGCTGCACGTCGCCGCCGACCGGAAGAGCGCGACCATCGTCTCGATCCCGCGCGACTCCTGGGTCGACGTCCCCGGTTACGGCAAGAACAAGATCAACGCGGCGTTCTCGCTCGCCGGGCCGTCCCTCACCGTCGCGACGGTGGAGAAGCTGACCAACCTGCGCATCGACCACGTGATGGTCGTCGACTGGGACGGGTTCCGGGCCATCACCGACACCCTCGGCGGCGTCCAGGTCACCATCCCGGAGAAGACCTACGACAGCGCCCGCAAGAAGACGTGGGAGGCGGGCAGGCAGACGCTCGACGGCAAGGAGGCGTTGCTCTACGTCCGGCAGCGCTACGGGCTCCCCGGCGGCGACTTCGACCGCGTCAAGCGTCAGCAGAACTTCCTGCGGGCGATGATGCAGAAGGCGGGCAACTCCGGCGCGCTGTCGAGCCCCACCCGTCTGTACGCCCTGCTCGACTCGGTCACGCCGTACCTGACCATCGACGAGGAGTGGTCGACGGGCGACCTGCGCAGCCTCGCGCTGTCGCTGCGTGGCCTGCGGTCGAACGACATCGACTTCGCGACCGTCCCGATCAGGGGCACGGGGCGCGAGGGCGCGCAGAGCGTCGTCTACCTCGACCAGTCGAAGGCCAAGGAGCTGTGGGGTGCGATGCTCGCCGACGACCCGGGCACCTGGCTGGAGGCCAACCCCGGCGGCAACCTGCCGAGCTCGACGAAGGTGTCCTGACGGTGGCACGGACCCTGGACGACGAGGTCGCCCGGGTGCTCGAGGCGGGTAGCTGCTCCGGCTGCGGCGCCTGCGCGCAGCTGGACGCCGGCCTCGAGATGCACCTCGACGCGGCCGGTTTCAACCGTCCCCGTCGCGTCGGCGCCCCGACGGCGGACGACACGGCCGTCCGCCGGTTCCGGGCGTCGTGCCCGGGCGTCCTCGTCACGGCGCCGGTCGAGACGGGCTCGCGGCACCACCCGACGATGGGGTCGTACCTCGAGGCCTGGGAGGCGTGGGCCGCCGACCCCGAGGTCCGACACCAGGGCAGCAGCGGCGGCACGATCACCGCACTGACCTCGTGGATGACCAGCACCGGCGAGGCGGCCGCCGTGGTCGGGGCCGCCGCGTCGCCCGCCTCGCCCGAGCGCACCGTCACCGTGCAGATCACCTCCCGGGAGGAGGCGCTGGCGGCCGCCGGGTCGCGGTACGGGCCGGTCTCCAACGCCGCGGCCCCCGGGGCGCTCGACGCGCCCGCGTTCGTCGGCAAGCCGTGCGAGGTCTCGGCGCTGCGCCAGCTCGCCGCCGCCGGGGGGACCGAGCCCCCCGTGCTCCTGTCGTTCTTCTGCGCCGGCACCCCGAGCCAGCACGCGACGACCGCCGTCCTCGCCGGGATGGGCGTCGAGGACGGGGAGCCGCTCGAGGCCATGTGGTACCGCGGCCGCGGGTGGCCCGGGTTCTTCACCGCCGTGACGCGGGCCGGCCGCCGGCTCGAGACCAGCTACGACGACTCCTGGGGCAGCACGCTCGGCCCGGCCGTCCAGTGGCGCTGCAAGATCTGCCCCGACGGCGTGGGGGAGTCCAGCGACGTCACCGCCGCCGACTTCTGGGTCGCGGACGACGACGGCTACCCGGTCTTCGCCGAGGGAGCCGGGTCGAGCGCGCTGGTCGTGCGGACCCGTCGCGGCGCCGACCTGGTCCGTCGCGCGGTGGAGGCGGGCGTGCTGGAGGTCCGCCCGATCGACGTCGACGACCTCGCCCGGGTGCAGCCCCTGCAGCGACGACGTCGCGAGACGCTGCTCGGACGGCTGGTGGGTGCCCGCCTGGCCGGTCGCCGCGCACCGCGCTTCCGTGGCTTCGGGCTGGTGCGGCTCGCCCGGCGCTCGCCCCGCGAGGCCCTGCGGACGGCGCGCGGGTCGCGCTCCCGCGTGCTCCGCGACCGCGCGCGGCGCTGACGTCGCCGCGACCCCGCCTCACGGTCGGCGGTGTCGGCGGGCGGACGTACGCTTGGGGCAATGTCCCTGCACGCCCTCGCGCAGTCCGTCGCGCGCGAAACCACCCTCGCCACCGCCCTCGCCGACCGTCGCTCCGGCCTCGCCGCGCTCGACCTCACGGCCCCGGCGTCGCTGCGCCCGTTCCTGGCCGCCGCGCTCGCCGACGGCCCCCTGCTCGTCGTCACCGCGACGGCCCGTGAGGCCGAGGAGCTGACCGACGAGCTCGGCTGCCTCGTCGACCCCTCGGTCGTCGCCTACTACCCGGCCTGGGAGACGTTGCCGCACGAGCGCCTGTCGCCGCGCTCGGACACCGTCGGACGCCGGCTGGCGGTGCTACGACGCCTCGCCCACCCGGGCGACACCGTCGAGAACGGCCCTGTGCAGGTGGTCGTCGCCCCCGTCCGCTCGGTGCTGCAGCCGCAGGTGCAGGGGCTGGCCGACCTCGCGCCCGTCGAGCTCACCGCGGGCCAGGGCGTCGGCCTGGACGCCGTCGTCCAGGGCCTCGCCGACGCCGCGTACACCCGCGTCGACCTGGTCGAGCGGCGCGGCGAGTTCGCCGTCCGCGGCGGCATCGTCGACGTCTTCCCGCCCACCGAGGACCACCCGCTGCGCATCGAGTTCTGGGGCGACGAGGTCGAGGAGATCCGGCACTTCGCCGTCGCCGACCAGCGCTCGATGGAGAAGGTCGAGCGCGTCTGGGCCCCGCCGTGCCGCGAGCTGCTGCTCACCGACGAGGTCCGCGCACGCGCCCGCCGGCTCGCGTCGGAGCAGCCGCAGCTGGCCGAGCTGTTCGAGCGCATCGCCGAGGGCCAGGCCGTCGAGGGCATGGAGTCGCTCGCGCCGGTGCTCGTCGACGGCATGGAGCTGCTGGTCGACCTGATGCCCGCCACCACCACCGTGCTCGTCTGCGACCCCGAGCGGGTCCGCAGCCGCGCGCACGACCTCGTCGCCACCAGCGAGGAGTTCCTGCAGGCGTCCTGGGCGGCCGCCGCCGGCGGGGGCCAGGCACCCATCGACCTCGGCGCCGCCGCGTACCGCTCGCTCGCCGACGTCCGCAGTCACGTGCTGGCGTCCGGACGGGCCTGGTGGAGCACCTCGCCGTTCGGCCTCGACCCCGCCGTCAGCGCCACCGCGCGCGCCGAGGCGGTGTCCGACGCGGGCGCCGTCCCGGCCCGCAACCTGCCGTTCGAGCCGTCCCCGCTGTACCGCGGCGACACCGAGCAGGCGGTGCTCGACGTCAAGCGCTGGCAGCACGACGGCCGCCGCGTCGTCGTCGTGACGCCCGGCGCCGGGCTGCAGCAGCGGGCCGTCGAGCTGCTCGCCGAGCACGACGTCGCCGCCGCGTCCCACGACGAGCTGGTCGAGGAGGAGCTGGTCCGCGACGTCGTGCACGTCGTCTGCGGCGAGATCGCCCACGGCTTCGTCTGCGAGACCCAGGACCTCGTCGTCCTCACCCAGGACGACCTCGTCGGGCAGCGCGCCGCGCAGCGCGAGGAGCGCAAGATGCCGGCGCGGCGCCGCAAGCAGATCGACCCGCTCGAGCTGGCCGTCGGCGACTTCGTGGTGCACGAGCAGCACGGCGTCGGCCGGTACGTCGAGATGACGCAGCGCGTCGTCCAGGGCGCCACGCGCGAGTACCTCGTCATCGAGTACGCCCCGAGCAAGCGCGGGCAACCCGGAGACCGGCTGTTCTGCCCCACCGACCAGCTCGACCAGATCAGCCGCTACGTCGGCGGCGAGGACCCCGGTCTGGACAAGATGGGCGGCGCCGACTGGACCAAGCGCAAGTCGCGGGCCCGCCGCGCGGTGCGCCAGATCGCCGGCGAGCTGATCAAGCTCTACGCCGCGCGCCAGTCCACCAAGGGCCACGCCTTCGGCCCCGACACCCCCTGGCAGCGCGAGCTGGAGGAGGCGTTCCCGTTCGCCGAGACGCCCGACCAGCTGATCTCCATCGACGAGGTCAAGCGCGACATGGAGCGCGAGGTCCCGATGGACCGGCTGATCTGCGGCGACGTCGGCTACGGCAAGACCGAGATCGCGGTGCGCGCGGCGTTCAAGGCGATCCAGGACGGCATGCAGGTCATCGTGCTGGTGCCCACCACGCTGCTCGTCCAGCAGCACACGGCCACCTTCGAGGAGCGGTTCGGCCAGTTCCCCGTGACGATCCGCTCGCTGTCGCGCTTCCAGACCGACGCCGAGTCGCGCGAGGCCCTCGCCGGCCTCGAGGACGGCTCGGTCGACCTCGTCGTCGGCACCCACCGGCTGCTGCAGCCGGGCGTCAAGATCCCCAAGCTGGGCCTGGTGATCGTCGACGAGGAGCAGCGCTTCGGCGTCCAGCACAAGGAGGCGCTCAAGCAGCTGCGCGCCGCCGTCGACGTGCTGAGCATGTCGGCCACGCCCATCCCGCGCACGCTCGAGATGGCCATCACCGGCATCCGCGAGATGTCGACGATCGCCACCCCGCCCGAGGAGCGGCACCCCGTGCTCAGCTTCGTCGGCGGCTACGACGACGGCCAGGTGATCGCCGCGATCCGGCGCGAGCTCCTGCGCGAGGGCCAGGTGTTCTACATCCACAACCGGGTGCAGAGCATGGACCGCACCGTCGCCCACCTGCAGACCCTGGTGCCCGAGGCGCGCATCGCGTCGGCGCACGGCCAGATGGGCGAGCACCGCCTCGAGGAGGTGATGGTCGACTTCTGGGAGAAGAAGTACGACGTCCTCGTCTGCACCACGATCGTCGAGTCGGGCCTCGACGTGTCCAACGCCAACACGATGATCGTCGAGCGGTCCGACGCGTTCGGCCTCTCGCAGCTGCACCAGCTGCGCGGCCGTGTCGGTCGTGGACGCGAGCGCGCCTACGCGTACTTCCTCTACCCGCCCGAGAAGCCCCTCACCGAGACCGCCCACGCGCGCCTGGCCACCATCGCCCAGCACTCCGAGCTCGGCGGCGGCATGGCGGTGGCCATGAAGGACCTCGAGATCCGCGGCGCCGGCAACCTGCTCGGCGGAGAGCAGTCGGGCCACATCGCCGACGTCGGCTTCGACCTCTACGTGCGCCTGGTCGGCGAGGCCGTCGCGGAGTTCCGCGGCGAGGGCGGCGAGCGCGAGCGCGAGGTCAAGATCGAGCTGCCGGTCGACGCCCACTTCCCGCACGACTACGTGCCCAGCGAGCGGCTCCGGCTCGAGATGTACAAGCGCCTGGCCGCCGTCCGCACCGACGCCGAGGTCGACGAGGTGCGCGAGGAGCTCGTCGACCGCTACGGCGAGCCGTCGCCGCCCGTCGCGGCCCTGCTCGAGGTGGCCCGGCTGCGGGTGCGCGTCCGCGACGCGGGCATCTCCGAGGTCACCCTCGCGGGCAGCTCGGTGCGATTCGCCCCGGTCGACCTCCCCGAGTCGGGGCAGATGCGTCTCAAGCGCGTCTACCCGGGCACGCTCATCAAGCCCGCCACGAGCACCGCGCTCGTGCCGCGCCCGCGCACGGCCAAGGTCGGCGGGCGTCCGATCGCCGACCAGGAGCTGCTCGACTGGGCCCGCGTGCTGGTCGAGACCGTCCTGGTGCCGCAGCCGGTGCCCGCCGGGTGAGACCCACGACACAGCAGCCGTCCGGTGCACGGATAGGCTGACGCCGCCCGTCCCGACGTGTCGACCCCTCGGAGGAACCCCGTGAGCACGCGCACCCTCGTCCGTCTGGCCGCGGCCGCTGCCGGCGTCCTCGTGCTCGCCGGGTGCGGCGGGATCAAGCCCGGCGTCGCGGTGGAGGTCGACGGCGCGTCGCTCTCGATGCGTCAGCTCGACGACCGCAGCGCCGACTACTGCGTGATCACCGGTGCGGGCGGCCAGGACCCCGCGTCCGGTCAGGGGGCCGCGGCCACCGGCGACGCACGCCGCGCCGTCGCCAGCAGCTTCATCGTCGCGCGGCTCGCCGAGCGTGCGGCCCGCGCCGAGGACGTCACGGTCCCGCCGAGCCGCTCGCAGATCGCACCGGCCCAGCTCGCCGCCGCACGTCAGGCGCTGGGCGCCGACACCGTCGCCCGCGTCCGCGGCCTGCTCGACGAGCAGGCCCGCACCTCCGCGCTGGTGGCCGCGCTCGGGGCCAAGGACACGGGATTCGACTACGCCGGCTCCACCGACGCGCAGGTCCAGGCCGCCGAGCAGCAGCTGCTCCAGGCGGGCAGCGCCCAGCTCCAGAAGGCCCTCGGCGAGGCCGACATCACCGTCGACCCGCGGATCGGCCTCGACACCTCGTCCCTGCAGCCCACCGGACGCACCGGCTCGCTCTCGGTCGCGGTGAGCCGGCTGCCGAACAACCTCCCCGCGGGCCAGACCTGCTCCTGACGCCCGGCAGACTGGGCGCGTGAGCCTGCTGCAGATCGTCGTCACCTCGCCCCGCGTCGCCCCCGGCCTGCTGTCGGTCGAGGCGTGGGACGCGGTCCGCGGCGCCGACCACGTCGTCGCACCCGACCTCGACGCGCCCACCGTGCGGGCGGTGCGGGCCGCGGGCGTCGACGTCGTCGTCGGCGGGCCGGCACCCGCGGGGGAGGGGACGACCGTCTGGATCGCGCCCGCCGACGGCAGCGACTGGGCCTCAGGCCTGGCGAGCGCGCTCGTCGTGGGAGACGGCGCGGGACCCGACGTCGAGGTCGTGCACGGCTCGTGGGACCTGCCCGGTGCCCGCGTGCTCGACCTCGTCGAGGTGATGGACCAGCTGCGCCGCCGCTGCCCCTGGACGCAGGAGCAGACCCACGACTCGCTGGTGCGCTACCTCCTGGAGGAGACCCACGAGGTGCTCGAGGCCCTCGACGAGCAGGACGGCGACCACCTGCGCGAGGAGCTCGGCGACCTGCTCATGCAGGTGGTCTTCCACGCGCGGATCGCCGAGGACGCCCCCGGCGACGAGGCGTGGACCGTCGACGACGTGGCCGACGGGATCGTCGCCAAGCTGGTCGAGCGCAACCCGCACGTGTTCGGCGACGTCGAGGTGGCCGACGCGGCCGAGGTGGACGCCAACTGGCAGGCGATCAAGGCCGCCGGACGCGTGCGCCGCTCGCCCGTCGACGGCATCCCTGCCACGCTCCCCGCCCTGGCGCTTGCCGACAAGGTGCTCGAGCGCGCCGAGCGCGACGGCCCGCTCGACCTCGCCGCCCCCGGTGGCCCCGAGGGCGTCGGCCACCGCCTGCTGGCGCTCGTGCAGGACGCGCGCCGTCACGGCGTCGACGCCGAGCAGGAGCTGCGACGCGCGGTCGCCGACGCGTTCGGCTGAGGTCGATGGGCGCCGACGGGTATATCGTCGCCCTGACCACAAATTGACGGCGGGCGCGGCACCCGTCCGGGCCACCCACCCGGGTCTAGGCTGACCGCGACGTCGACCACGAACGAGGAGCGCTAGTGGCAAGCATCGAGGCAGTCGGAGCCCGGGAGATCCTGGACTCGCGCGGCAACCCCACCGTCGAGGTCGAGGTCGCCCTCGACGACGGCACCATCGGCCGTGCGGCGGTGCCCTCGGGTGCCTCCACCGGCCAGTTCGAGGCCGTCGAGCTGCGCGACGGCGGCGAGCGCTACGGCGGCAAGGGCGTCCGCAAGGCCGTCGACGCCGTCAACGAGGCCATCGCGCCCGAGCTGGTCGGCTTCGACGCCGACGAGCAGCGCATCGTCGACGCCACCCTGCTGCGCCTGGACGGCACCCCCAACAAGGCCCAGTACGGCGCCAACGCGATCCTCGGCGTCTCGCTGGCCGTGGCCCGCGCCGCGTCGGAGTCGCTCGGGCTCCCGCTGTTCCGCTACGTCGGCGGCCCGAACGCCCACGTGCTGCCCGTGCCGATGATGAACATCCTCAACGGCGGCGCCCACGCCGACAGCAACGTCGACGTCCAGGAGTTCATGATCGCGCCGATCGGCGCGCCCACCTTCGCCGAGGCGCTGCGCCAGGGCGCCGAGGTCTACCACGCGCTGCGCTCGGTGCTGAAGTCCGACGGCCTGGCCACCGGCCTGGGCGACGAGGGCGGCTTCGCGCCGAACCTGTCGTCCAACCGCGCCGCGCTCGACCTCATCGCCGTGGCCGTCGAGAAGACCGGCCTGAAGCTCGGCACCGACATCGCGCTCGCGCTCGACGTCGCGGCCACCGAGTTCCACGCCGACGGCACCTACACCTTCGAGGGCGCCGCCAAGACGTCCGAGGAGATGGTGGCCTACTACGCCGACCTCGCCGCGTCCTACCCGATCGTCTCGATCGAGGACCCCCTCGACGAGCAGGACTGGGCCGGCTGGATCGCCATGACCGAGAGCCTCGGCGACAAGATCCAGATCGTGGGCGACGACCTTTTCGTCACCAACGTCGAGCGTCTCGAGCGCGGCATCAACGAGGGCGCCGCCAACGCGCTGCTCGTCAAGGTCAACCAGATCGGCTCGCTCACCGAGACCCTCGACTCGGTCGAGCTCGCCCACCGCCACGGCTACACCTGCATGATGAGCCACCGCTCGGGCGAGACCGAGGACACCACGATCGCCGACCTCGCCGTCGCCACCAACTGCGGCCAGATCAAGACCGGTGCCCCGGCCCGCTCGGACCGCGTCGCCAAGTACAACCAGCTGCTGCGCATCGAGGAGCTCCTCGACGACGCCGCGCGCTACGCCGGTGCCTCGGCGTTCCCGCGCCTGGTCCAGGGCTGAACGAGGTCCTCTGATGGCCCGCGACCCGCGCCAGCGGCCGCGCCCGCGTCCCGGCCCCCGGTCGGGCGCGGCGCGGCCGGCGCGGTCGCGTCCGTCCGTCCGCGAGGCGGTGACGACGCGGCCCCGTTCGCGCTTCACCGGCCGCGCGGCGGTGATGCTGCTCGTCATGCTCGTGCTCGTCATCTCCTACGCGTCGAGCCTGCGCGCCTGGCTGCAGCAGCAGGACGAGCTGCGGGCGGCGCGCGCGGAGATCACCCGGGCCGAGGGCTCCATCTCCGACCTCCAGCGCGACAAGCGTCGCTGGAACGACGACGCCTACGTCGAGCAGCAGGCCCGTGAGCGCTTCGGCTGGGTCAACCCCGGCGAGGTCGGGTACCGCGTGGTCGACGCGAACGGCACGGTGCTCGGCAACGAGTCCAAGCCGCCGGTGCGCGCGACGGGCGAGCCCGACGGACCCGACTGGTACACCTCCCTGTGGGGCACGGTCGAGAAGGCCGGCGAGAAGCCGGAGAAGAGGACGCGCGACGCGAACGACGTGATCGTGCCCGACGCCGACGAGATCGCACCGAAGGACGACGAATCCAGCGATGACTGACCCCGCCGACCTCCAGGCGGTGGCCGCCCAGCTCGGACGTGAGCCGCGCGGCGTGCGCGCCGTCGTGTCCCGCTGCCCCGCCGGCCACCCCAACGTCGTCGAGACCGAGCCCCGGCTCGACGACGGCACCCCGTTCCCGACGCTGTACTACGTCACCTGCGACCGGCTCGCCGGCGTCATCGGCACGCTCGAGGCCGCCGGCCTGATGCGCGAGATGACCGAGCGCCTGGCCGTCGACGACGAGCTCGCCGCGCACTACCGGCGGGCGCACGAGTCGTACCTCGCCGAGCGCGAGGCCATCGCCCACGTGCCCGAGGTCGAGGGCGTCTCTGCCGGCGGCATGCCGACGCGCGTCAAGTGCCTGCACGTCCTGGCCGGCCACTCGCTGGCCAAGGGACCGGGCGTCAACCCGCTCGGCGACGAGACGCTCGCGCTGCTCGGCCCGTGGTGGGAGGGCACGCCCTGCGACGTGCCCGTCGCGGACGACGACGCGTCGTGACGAGGGTCGCCGCGATCGACTGCGGCACCAACTCCATCCGCCTCCTGGTCGCCGACGTCCGTGGCGACCGCAAGGACGACCTGGTGCGCGACATGCGCATCGTGCGGCTCGGGCAGGGCGTCGACCGCACCGGCCGCCTCGACCCCGAGGCGCTGCGCCGCACGCTCGAGGCGTGCCGGGAGTACGCCGGGACCATCGCCGACCTCGGCGCCGAGCGGATCCGCCTGTGCGCCACCTCGGCCACCCGCGACGCGTCCAACGCCGCCGACTTCGCCGCGGGCGTCCGCGAGGTCCTCGGCGTCGAGCCCGAGGTGCTCAGCGGCGACGACGAGGCCGCGCTCACCTACCTCGGCGCGTCCCGCGACCTCCCCGACGTCGACGAGCCCGTGCTGGTGGCCGACCTCGGCGGCGGCTCCACCGAGCTCGTCGTGGGCACCGGCGGCACCGCCGACCAGGCGGTCTCGCTCGACGTCGGCTCGGTGCGGCTCACCGAGCGCCACCTGGCCGACGACCCGCCCACGGCGGAGCAGGTCGAGGCGTGCCGCGCCGACGTCCACGCCGCACTCGACGCCAGCGGCATCGACCTGACGTCGGTGCGCACCGTCGTGGGCGTCGCCGGCACGATCACCACCGTCGCCGCGGGCGTCCTCGGCCTCGACGGCTACGACCGCGACCGCATCCACCACGCGAGCCTGCCCTTCGCCGACGTCCGCACGCTGTGCGACGACCTCGTCTCCAGCAGCGTCGCCCGTCGCCGGGAGCTGGCCTGGCTGCACCCCGGACGCGCGGACGTCATCGGGGGAGGGGCGCTGGTCCTCGGCGGGCTGCTCGACGCCGTCCCGTCCGCCACGCAGCAGCTGCTCGTCTCCGAGTCCGACATCCTCGACGGGATCGCCTGGACCTGCGCATGACCGTGCCCCCCGGCGCCGAGGGCTTCGGCTCGCCGGTGCCGCCGGGGCAGGGGTGGCCCGGCGACCCGGCGGACGCGTCGACGCCGGTGGCGAGGTCGGCGGGCGGCGTGGCGCGTCAGGCCCGTTCGGTGCACGACCTGGACGACCTCGGGGCACGGGTGTCGGTGTGCTCGGCCTGCCCGCGGCTGGTGCGGTGGCGCGAGGACGTCGCCCGCGAGAAGCGGCGCGCGTACGCCGACGAGCCCTACTGGGGACGCCCCGTGCCCGGCTGGGGCGACGACGAGCCGTGGCTGCTCGTGGTGGGCCTGGCCCCGGCGGCCCACGGCGCGAACCGGACGGGACGGGTCTTCACCGGCGACCGCTCGGGCGACTGGCTGTTCGCCGCCATGCACCGCGCCGGGCTGGCCCGTACCGCGACGAGCGTCCACGCCGCCGACGGGCAGGAGCTGGTCGGCGCGCGGATGGTCGCGGCCGTCCGCTGCGCGCCGCCCGACAACGCGCCCACGGTCGACGAGCGCGACACCTGCGCCCCGTGGCTTCACGCCGAGCTCGCCCTGGTGTCACCGTCCGTGCGCGTCGTCGTCGCCCTGGGCGCGTACGGATGGGGTGCGACGTTGCGCGCCTGGCGCAGCTCCGGCGGCACCGTCCCGCGCCCGCAGCCACGCTTCGGGCACGGGGCCTCGGCCGCGCTGGAGACGCCGGACGGGCGTAAAGTGACCCTGCTCGGGTGCTTCCACCCGAGCCAGCAGAACACCTTCACGGGGAGGTTGACACCGGACATGCTCGACGACGTCCTGCACCACGCCAAGGCGGTGACCGGTGCCCACGACTGACCCCGACTCCCGCTCCCGCGGCGCCGCGGTGCGTCTCGACGCCCTGCTGCTCCAGCTCTTCGGCACGGTGCCCGCGGTCTCGGTGCAGACCTGGGACGGCTCCCGGGTCGACCACGGCACCGACGGCGTCGTCGTGCACATCCGCTCGCGCAAGGCCCTGCGACGCCTGCTCTGGGCGCCCGGCCCGCTGGGCGTCGCGCGGGCGTACGTCTGCGGCGAGATCGACGTCGAGGGCGACTTCTCGGTGGCCACCCGGCTGCTCTACGACTACGCCGAGGAGGTCGGCACCGAGCGCGAGCTCGACCAGGCCGGACGGCGCGAGGTGCTGCGCACGACCGTGCTGCTCGGTGCCGTCGGACCCGCCCCGCGCCCGCCGGACGTGGCTCTCGAGGCGGTCGGCGGTTTCGCGCCGGTGGGCGTCGAGATCGAGCGCGACCTGCCCCACGACCTCGCGTCCGCCGTCCTCGGGGTGCCGCTTCCCGACGAGGAGCGCGACGCCGAGGAGCCCGACGCGCCCGAGCGCGTGCGCCTGCACGTCACCAGCCCCGACCCCCTGAGCGCCCTGCTCGCGGGGTGGGAGAAGGACGACGTCGAGGTCACGTCGGTGGAGTCCGTCCGCGACGACGCCCTGCACACGCTGGCCCGTCGCGCGGAGGGTCTCGCCGAGCACTGGGCCGAGGTCGTGGGCGCGGTGGGGGAGCAGCGGGCCAGGGTCTGGCGCCTGTCGCTCGCGGCGAACGCCGAGAACCTGCGCCGCCGACGCGTGGCGGCCTACCGCGTGCGCGGCGAGCGCGTCCGTCCCTGAGCCATAGGGTGCAGCCAGCGCTCCCGTAGCCCAACCGGCAGAGGCAGACGGCTTAAACCCGTCCCAGTGTGGGTTCGAACCCCACCGGGAGCACCGCGCCCGCGGGGGTCAGTCGCGGACGTAGACGAGGTCGTGGACCTCGCGGCCGGCGCGTGCGGCCTTGGCCTCGAACCCGGTCTCGGGGCGGCCCTCGAACCGCGGCGCCCAGTCGCCGTCGAAGCCGCGGGTGAAGCCGGGGGCGGCGTCGAGCACGTCGCGCATCTGCGCGGAGTAGTGCGCCCAGTCGCTGGCCAGGCGCCACCGGGCACCCGGACGCAGCGCCCGCGCGGCGATCTGGGCGAACTGCGGGCTGACCAGACGTCGCTTCTGGTGCTTCTTCTTGTGCCACGGGTCGGGGAAGAACGTCCACAGCTCGTCGACGCTGCCGGGAGCGAGGGCGTTCTGCAGGACGCCGACGGCGTCGGCGCGGATCAACCGGACGTTGGGCACCTCGCGGCGGGCCGCCAGCAGCACCGTCTGGGCGACCCCGGGCTGGTAGACCTCCACGGCGAGGTGGTCGACGTCGGGGTGGGTCTCGGCGGCGTGGACGACGGCCTCGCCCTTGCCGGACCCGATCTCGACGACGAGCGGCGCCTCGCGGCCGAAGACGCCGGCGAGGTCGAGGCGGAAGTCGGGGTGCACCTCGGTGGTCGCCTCACCGCGGGGGACGTCGACGACGAAGCGGTCGGCGTGCTCGTCCCAGACGCGCTGACGCCGGGCGTCGAGCCGGCTGCCGCGGGCGGTGAAGGAGACGACCTTGCGCAGGTGGCGGTCGCCCGAGTCGGTCTGCTGCACCGCACCATTGTGCCGAGCGCCCCGCCACGGTCCCCAGCCGGCCGCCGGGAACACGCGGGCCGCCCGACACGTTGTTAGGATCACAGCGACGAGACCCGGCACTGTGGTCCCGCCCGACGGAGGAATCCATGCAGAGCAGCAACCCCGTGTTCGCCCGCAGCGAGGGGTTCAACGGCCGGTCCGCCGGTCCCGCCCCGAGCTACCAGAGCGATCCGTCCACCTGGTCCACCGGCGCAGGCGCGCCGACGGGCTACGACACCGGCTACGGTGCGCCGACGACCCCGGTGCAGCAGGGCCCCATGACGATCGACACGGTCGTCCAGAAGTCCGCGATCACCCTGGGCACGGTCGCGGTCGTCGGTGCCGCCACCTGGTTCTACCTCAGCCCCATCACCACGAACGCCGAGCTCAGCCGCGCCACGCTGCTCGCGTTCGCGGGCGTCATCGTCGGCTTCGTGCTGGCGATGGTCAACATTTTCAAGAAGGCCGTCAGCCCGCCGCTCGTCATCGCGTACGCCGCGGCCCAGGGCGTCGCCCTCGGTGGCCTCTCGCTCGTCATCCCGCTCCAGTTCGGTGCGGTGCCCGCGGGCGTCGTCCCGCAGGCCGTCCTCGGCACGGTGCTGGTGGTGGCCTCCACGCTCGGCGTCTACAAGTCCGGGCTGGTGCGCGTCACGACCAAGTTCAAGCGCGGCGTGATGATCGCCGGCATCGCGGCCGTCGGCCTGATGCTGGTCAACCTGGTGATGAGCCTGTTCGGCGTCCCGCTCGGCATCCGCGGCGACGGCCCGCTGGCCATCGGCTTCGGCCTGCTCATGGTGGGCCTCGGCGCGCTGTTCCTCATGCTCGACTTCGACGAGATCGAGCACGGCATCCGCAACGGCCTGCCCGAGAGCGAGTCCTGGCGCTCGGCGTTCGGCCTCACGGTCACCATCGTGTGGATCTACATCGAGATCCTGCGCCTGGTGTCCATCTTCAACAGCAGCGACTGACCCCACCGGTCGTCCGACGCCCCCGCCGCCCACCGGGCCGCGGGGGCGTCCTGCGTCCGCGGCCGTTCCCGGAGCACCCCCGAGCACCCCCGGCCTCCCACCCCGCGTCGACGTCCGACTTCTGCAACGCATCGCTGCCCGGAGCGTTGCAGAAGTCGGACCTCGACGGGAGGGGGAGCGCGGCGGGGAAGCGAGGGTCAGCGGCGGCGGAGGGAGGCCCAGCGGCCGCGGGGGCCGCGGTCGTCGCCGGCGACGTCGGTGGCGGCGACCTCGGTGCCGCCGACGGACGCGGCGCGCGCGGCGGCGAACGAGACGGGGAGCACGGTGCCGGACGGGTAGGTGGCGGCCTCCTCCTCGTCGTCCCAGGCGTCGACGGCGACCGCCACCGACGGCAGCATCGCGGCCACCATCGAGGCGTACCCGGCCAGGGACGGGTGGAAGCGGTCGGCGCCGAACAGCTCGTCGGGCGCGGAGGAGAAGTCGCGGCCGAGCAGGTTGGCCAGCGACACCGAGCGTCCGCCGGCCTCGACGGTGGTGATCATCTGGGCGGCGGCGAGTCGGCGGCTCCACGTCTGGGCCACCAGGCGCAGCGGCTGGGGGAGGGGACGGACGGTGCCGAGGTCGGGACAGGTGCCCACCACGACCTCGCACCCCAGGGCGCGCAAACGGCGCACCGCGCCGTCGAGGGACCGGACGGCCTGCGCGGGCGGCACCGAGTGGGTGACGTCGTTGGCGCCGACCACCACGGCGACGACGTCGGGCAGCGGGTCGACCCCGAGGTCGATCTGGCCGTCGAGGTCGGCCGAGCGGGCGCCGACGACCGCGCGGCTGCGCACCTCCACCGGACGGCCCGCGATCTGCGCGAGCCCGTGGCCCATCAGCGCGGGCGGGGTGTCGCCGGCGTCGGTCATGCCGTAGCCGACGGCCGCGGAGTCGCCGATGACGAGCAGCCGGATCGGGGTGCCCGGGAGGTCGTCGCCGTAGGTGCCGTCGGGGGACGGCGGGCGCGCCTCCGTCATGCCGATGGCCCGCCGCGCGAGCTTGGCCTCGGCCTTGAGCAGGCCGAAGATGCCGCCGCCGACCACGCCGATGCCACCGCCGCCGTAGAGCGCGGCAGCGGCGAGACGACGTGCTGCACGGGGTCCGGCCATGGGCCCATCCTGCCCCGCGGGCGGGTCGGGACGCCCGTCCGAGGCCTGTGGCGCCGACCACCCCGCCGCACGGCCTACTCTGGGGAGGTGGAGTACGCGAACTCGCTCATGGACCTCGTCGGCAACACCCCGCTCGTCAGGCTGGGCAAGGTGATCGACGGCGCGCCGGGCACGGTGCTGGCCAAGGTCGAGTACCTGAACCCCGGCGGCAGCGTGAAGGACCGCATCGCGCTGCGCATGGTCGAGGCGGCCGAGGCCGACGGCAGCCTCAAGCCCGGCGGCACGATCGTCGAGCCCACGAGTGGCAACACCGGCGTCGGCCTGGCCATCGTCGCGCAGGCGAAGGGCTACCAGTGCGTCTTCGTGTGCCCCGACAAGGTCAGCATCGACAAGCGCAACGTGCTCGAGGCGTTCGGCGCCCGCGTCGTCGTCTGCCCGACCGCCGTCGCGCCCGAGCACCCCGACTCGTACTACAACGTCTCCGACCGCCTGGTCCAGGAGATCGAGGGCGCCTGGAAGCCCAACCAGTACGCCAACGTCAACAACCCGCTGTCGCACTACGAGACCACCGGCCCCGAGCTGTGGCGCCAGACCGAGGGCCGCATCACCCACTTCGTCGCGGGCGTCGGCACCGGCGGCACCATCAGCGGCACCGGCCGGTACCTCAAGGAGGTCAGCGACGGCCGCGTGCAGGTGATCGGCGCCGACCCGGTGGGCTCGGTCTACTCCGGCGGGACGGGGCGTCCGTACCTCGTCGAGGGCGTGGGCGAGGACTTCTGGCCCACCACGTACGACCCCGACATCTGCGACCGCATCATCGAGGTCAGCGACAAGGACTCGTTCTGGACGACGCGCCGTCTCGCCCGCGAGGAGGCGCTGCTCGTCGGCGGCTCCTGCGGCATGGCGACGTGGGCCGCGGTCAAGCTCGCCCAGGAGCTCGACGACCCCGAGGCCGTCATCGTCGTGCTGCTGCCGGACGGCGGCCGTGGCTACCTCACCAAGGTGTTCGACGACCGCTGGCTCGCCCGGTACGGCTTCCTGCCGTCCGAGCAGGGCGAGACGGTGCGCGACCTGCTCACGCAGAAGGACGGCTCGCTGCCCGACCTCGTGCACACCCACCCCGACGAGACGATCGCCGACGCCGTCGCGATCCTGCACGAGTACGGCGTCTCGCAGATGCCCGTCGTGCGCGCCGAGCCGCCGGTGATGGCCGCCGAGGTCGCCGGGTCGGTCAGCGAGCGGCTGCTGCTCGAGCGGCTGTTCTCCGGGTCGGCCAAGCTCAACGACCGCGTCGAGGACCACATGTCCGAGCCGCTGCCGAGCATCGGCTCCGGCGAGGCGCTGTCGGCCGCCGTCGCGGCCCTCGAGACCGCCGACGCGGTGCTGGTGCACGTCGACGGCCAGCCCACCGGCGTCCTCACCCGTCACGACCTGCTGGGCCAGCTCTCCGGCAGCTGAGGCGTCCGACCCCGCGGATACAGTCGCGGGCGTGACCACCACCGTGCCCAACCTCCGCGACGTCGGAGGCATCCCCACCAGCGACGGCGGGCAGGTGCGCTCCGGCGTCCTGCTGCGCAGCGCGCTGCCCTACGGCGACGACCGCGCACCCGACGGCGTCGTCTGGCCGCCGGCCCGCGTCGTCGACCTCCGCTCGGCACCCGAGATCGGCCCCGGCCACCCGCTGGAGGGCACCGGGCCCGAGATGCACCACGTGCCGCTGCTCGAGGCGCTGCGGCCCGACGGCGTCCAGTCCGGCGACCCCGAGACGCGGCGACGGATGCGCGAGGGCGGGCTCGCCGAGCTCTACCTCGGCATGCTCGAGCTCGCGGGCCCCGACGTCGTGCGCGCGCTCGCGCTCGTCGCGGACGCGGACGGGCCCGTCCTCGTCCACTGCGCCGCCGGCAAGGACCGCACCGGCGTGCTCGTCGCGCTCGCGCTGCGCTGCGTCGGTGTGAGCCGCCACGACGTCGTCACCGACTACCTGCGCACCGGCGAGGCGATGGGCGACGTGCTCGCGCGGCTGCAGCACTCGCCGCGGATCGACCCCGACCGACCGGCCACCCCGGCCCACCTCGCCCTGCCCACCGACGCCATCGAGGCCGCGCTGGACGTGTGGGACGCCTGGCCCGGTGGCGCGACGGCCTGGGTGGCCGACGTCGGCGGCGACCCCGACCTGGTCCGCCGGCTCCGGGCGAGGCTCGTCGACTGAACCCTCTTGAACGTGTTCAAGTCTCGGTGCTACCGTACTTGAACACGTTCAAACAAGGAGACCCGCCATGTCGGACCTGACCATCAGCTACCTGCTCTACCTCGCCATCGCCGTGCCGCTGACCCTCGCGGTGGGGCACACGCTCTCGCGCCACGGCCGGGTGTTCCTCGCCGAGGTGGCCGGCGACGAGGCCGTCGCGCGGGCCACCAACTCGCTGCTCGTCGTGGGCTTCTACCTCGTCAACGTCGGCTTCGTGGTCTGGTTCCTGCGCTCGGACGCGCCGGTGGTCGGGGCGGCCGGCGTGCTCGAGGCGCTGTCGCTCAAGATCGGCGTCGT